>JAZQPH010000297.1:0-2678 GCA_045628385.1 Succinivibrionaceae bacterium | reverse complement strand
AGACAATTTCGCCGTAAGAGACGCCTGCGTTGGAATTTCTGAGCGCGGAAAGCACATCTCCGTTTCTGAGGCCTTCGGACGACATTTCGCATCCCGAAGCGACCGGTTTATATCCGATGACGGTCTTGCCCGAAGCCGCGGCATTTTGCATGAGCGCGGCGACTGCCAGCGTTTTGCCGACGTCAGTGTCAGTTCCCGTAACGAAATAAATATCGGTCACAAAGTCCTCCGAATGATATATGCTCCGAACGAGCATAAAAAGTCATTCTGCAATTATATACGCGACTTCGTACGTGGCGCAGAATTTGTTTTGCGATTGTTCATTCCAGACGGACGACGAAGACGCTCTGCCGAGCAAAGATTTGCTTAATTTGGGTCCGCTTCGCGACATAAGCGTCGATGCGCCGATTTTAGTTACGCTGTGGAGAAGAGACAGCAAATCGGGAAAAAACACGCGATGCGTATTTACTAAAAACAGCCTGACGTCTGAAAAAGCTGCGCGCGCAGCCTCAATGACGGTCTGCCTGTCGGGAAAATCGTTGACGAAATGATCGGCGCCCGCTTCCGAAAACGCCTTCTTTAATTCCCGAAGAGTGCCAGAGACAGGAAATGCCAGCGCCGCAGTTCGGCCGCTGCCCGCAAAATTCCGTCCCATTCTTTCAAAAAAATTGGCAATGTCCTTGCTCCATTGCAATGCAAAACACGAAGCCGCAAGCTCACAGCCTTCCAGAAGAGAAAAAAATTCGGGAGCGTCAAAATCGGCGCAGGCGGTTTCGGCAAAAGAAAAGCGGCAGGACAATACGTCTAGCATTTCGGGGGACAAATCGAGCGCAAGAACGCGTTCGGCCCTTTGAGCGAGACCTCCGATCAGATTGCCCGTTCCAGCTCCCAAATCCGCTGCTTTGGCGAACTTTCTTCCAGGATATTCTGCTTCGAGAAATCCGAGGAGTTCGGCGCCCGCAGCTTTTTGCACGCTAGCAAAAGCGTCATAGCATGCAGCTCTCCTGCCGAAGCTTTTCGAAACCTCAGTCACGTTTTTTTGCCGTCAGATGAGAAAGAGCATTGACGATGCCATCGATGTCGTCTTTTGAATGCGCCGCAGTGACGGTGATTCTGAGTCTCGCAGTGCCCGCTGGAACGGTCGGCGGGCGGATTGCGCCCGCAAGGAAACCCATTTTTCTGAGTTCGGAACTTATTGTCACTGCACCTTCGCTGTCGCCGATGATTACGGGCTGGATTGACGTGGTCGATCCTGACGGTTCGAGGCCGATGCTTGCAAGACCGTTTCTGAAACATGCAACATTGTCTCGAAGATTTTGTCTTAAATCATCGCCTTCTGAAGACCGAGCAAGCCGGACGGCTTCAAGAGTCGCGCAGGCCGCAGCTGGCGGCATATGCGTAGAATAAACGTATTCGCGGGCAAAATTCACCATGTACTCGATATTGCATGCGCTTGATGCCACGAAGGCGCCCATAGTTCCCAAAGCTTTGCCAAAAGTGCCCATAAGAATATGCGGAGCGTTCGGCTGAATGCCCTGTTTGTCGCACGTGCCGCATCCTGATTTTCCGTGAACGCCTATGCCGTGAGCGTCGTCGAGGAAAAAGGCTGAATTATTTTTTTGCGCGGCGGAAATGATTTTTTCGACAGGGGCTTCGTCGCCGTCCATGGAAAAAACCCCCTCAGTCACCGTCATCAAAGGTCCTTCTGCCTTTTCGAGACACCTGTGGCAAGAATCTGCATCGTTGTGGTGAAATCTAAGAAGTTTCGCTCCGCTAAGATGCGCGGCTTCCTGCAGCGAGGCGTGGGCGAGCCTGTCCATGACGATGCTCCGCCCGCTTTTGCAGAAAGTCTTGATTACCGCCTGGTTTGCGGCAAAGCCAGAATTGAAAAGTATTGCCTTTTCGTATCCGAGCCAGTCGCAAAGCTCTTCTTCAAGCTCGGCGTGGGCTTTAAGCCTGCCTGTCACGAGCGCCGAAGCGCCGGACCCCGAACCCCAGAGTTTAAGCCCGTTCCTCCACGCTTCCGCAATCTTGGGATGAGCCGAAAGTCCGAGATAATCGTTTGATGAAAAATTGACAAGTACGCCGTCTTCCGAGGAGATGGTCCTTGAATCGCGGGATGCGTACGACGAAAGCGTGCGCAGGCTGCCCTCAGACTTGCGCTTTGCCAACTCATATCCGCATTCTTCAAATATCGATAGATTATTCAAGTCTGAAACATCCTTTGTGTTCGTCCTGATCTTCATGAACGCCTTCATGAATGGACTCAAAAATAATTTTAAGTTCGTCTTCGTCGCAGTGCTTTGCTTCGGTTCTTATGGCACTCATGCCGAGTTTTTCGATAAGCGCGTCGTCGCCCGACTGCTCGGCATTGGGAGCGGTTAGAAGCTTGGTGCCGTAGAAAATCGAGCTCGCGCCAGCCAAAAAGCACAAGGCCTGAAATTCATCGGTCATCTTTTCTCGTCCCGCGGACAGCCTGACCACGGAATCGGGCATGATGATGCGCGCAGTCGCCACCGCGCGGATAAAATCAATAGGATCAAGATCCGATGCCTTTTCAAGCGGTGTTCCTTTGATCTTGACGAGCAGATTTATCGGCACGCTTTCGGGATGCGGATTGAGGATGGCAAGCTGTCTTAAAAAACTCGCCCTGTCCTTTTCCGTTTCGCCCATGCCGA
>JAZQPH010000296.1:0-1855 GCA_045628385.1 Succinivibrionaceae bacterium | reverse complement strand
GATCGCCCGCATCTGATCTGGGAACAAACGCAAAGTCGGCAAAGCCTTTGCCCGCCGGCAGTTCCCTTATGACGTTGTAGTAGGCGGGAGCCGTGAAATAGGCCATGGTCAGGACGCAGGCAAGCGAGTTTTCGTCGTTATACTTTAGGTGTGATGCGTACGCGTCATGGGCAAGTTCTAAGAGTTCGGCCACTCTCGGCGAATTCTTGTCGACAGTCGCTTTTAATAATTCATCGCAGGCAGAAATTGATTTAGAAATTTCTGTCCAGCCTCCTTTTTGCAATGCCGCCTGATAAGCTTTTTTAGTTTCATAATTGGGTATGTAAGCGCATGCTGTATTTTTCTTATAAGCTAGATAACCAAGATGCAAAAGCGCCGTAAGAGCTTCGTTTTTCGAGGAAATGGAATTTAAATCATTCGAAAAAGACTCTGTATCTACGCTTACTTCATGACCCGCGAGCATGGTCAATACGTCATCTTTTATGCCGTCATAATTCAGGGTTATAAAATTGTTAATGGTTTCAAAGGAAGATGTGTTCTTCCAATATGAAGAATATTCCCCGTTATTTATGGCTTCGACGACAGAATTCGGATTGCTCATGTGCATGCCGTCTATAAGATAGCCGTCATACCAGCTTTTCATGGAGTCATAATCCATGCCGTGCTCGGCGCACAGCGACTTTACTTCGTCTTCGGTAAAACCGTAGTATTGGGTTATCGGACGGGAGCGGAGCATGGTGTACTCGCTAAAATTGTTCAGCGCGGACTCGTCTTTGATTTTTTTTATCGGCAGGATGCCCGTGATGTAGCCCAAAGCCAAAAAAGAGCCGGCTTCTTCTGATTTGAACAATGCATGAAGGAACTGCAGATATTTATGGACCAGACCTTCGTCTTTGCTGTTTCTTATCACGCAGTCCCATTCGTCTATTACGATGACAAACGGAATGTCGGTTTTTGAATATATTGTCAGCAACAAGGTGTTTATGTCTTCTTGATAATCAAGCTCAAATTCGGAAGCATAATATTCCTTGATATCTTTTAGAATCCTTCTTTTGATTTCTTCGACGATATCTTCTTTGTGAAAATCCCATACGGAGGCTATATCAAGATGAATGACGTTATATTTGTTTAAATGCTTGAGAAAATCGGGGTTTTTGGAAATTTCAGTCCCTTCGAAGATTTTGGACGAGTCGCATCCTCGGCTGTAGTAAGCTTTAATCATGCGTGCGGCATGAGACTTGCCGAATCTTCGCGCATGGCTTAACGCAATGCATTTATCGTCGCTACACAATCTTTGATTCAAAAAATCGATTAATCCTGTTTTGTCGATATATATCATGCTGTTTTGGCATTGAATATAACTTTTGTTGTCAGGATTAAAGTAATTTCCCATTAATAAAATCTCCAAAGAATGCCATACCTGCGTTTTGTAAGGGACGATGCCAAGATTTGCCGTTTTGCTTCCGCCAGTCTATATGATTGCCGCAATCCTGCGCCAGCCAAATCACTCTTGGCATTCCTCAATGACGCAGGAATGTTTTTTCTTGTCCTTGCCAGCCGAATCGTAATTTATGCCCACTAACAAAATTTTTCCGGAATATCCTTTTAAGGCGCCCGCATAGCGTTTTTCTTTTATTTGCTTAATGGCAGTCTCCGCCGACTGGTCATGTTTAAGCTCTATTATCATGGCGGGGCGATCGCCCGCATCTGATCTGGGAACACACGCAAAGTCGGCAAAGCCTTTGCCCGCCGGCAGTTCCCTTATGACGTTGTAGTAGGCGGGTGCCGTGAAGTAAGCCATGGTCAGGACGCAGGCAAGCGAGTTTTCGTCGTTATACTTTAGGTGTGATGCGTA
>JAZQPH010000295.1:0-13587 GCA_045628385.1 Succinivibrionaceae bacterium | reverse complement strand
CCTCGGGCATGAAGTTTCTGCGTTGAAATCGCAACCTCTGCGCCTAAGCCGAACTGACCGCCGTCGGTGAATCTGGTTGAAGCGTTAACATAAGCTGCAGCCGAATCCACGCCGTTTACGAAAGTTTCGGCATTCTTAATGTCCGATGTCATAATGGCATCGGAATGCGATGCGTTGTGAAGTCTCATATGGGAGAGAACTTCGTCAAGAGACGCTACAACCTTTACGTTCATAGCCAAGGACAGCCATTCGGTATCAAACGACTCATCCGTTGCAGGCTCGCAATATTCATAGCCAGCCTTGGTCAGCATAGGAAGCACCCGCTCATCGGCAATTAGGCGAATGCGTTTTGCAGCCGCTGGTTCAACCAATTTGACGATGAACTCCTCAGCGATATCCTCATGAAGAAGGAGCGTGTCCAAAGCATTGCATGCCGAAGGTCGCTGAGCTTTGGCGTTCATGACAACCGGAACTGTTCTGTCCAAATCTGCAGTTTTGTCCACAAACATGTGGCTTATGCCGAATCCGCCGACAATAACAGGGACAGTCGCCTTTTCTCGACACAATTCGCTCAGGCGTTTGCCGCCGCGCGGAATTATCATGTCCACAAATTCATTCATCCGCAGCATCTCGGTAACGAGTTCGCGATCAGTATTATCAACAAATTGGACGCAATCAGGTGATAATCCCGACTCTTCAAGCCCAGCTTTGATAGATGCTGCCAATGCTCTGTTTGAATTGATTGTTTCGCTCCCGCCTCGCAGAATGCATGCATTTCCAGTCTTAAGGCAGAGCCCTGCGATATCGACGGTAACATTCGGACGTGATTCATAAATCACCCCGATGACGCCGACAGGCACTCTTCTTTTAGTCAGACGCAAGCCGTTTGGCAATACTCTGGTGCCAGATTCCGTGCCGACGGGATCAGGAAGTTCAGCCACTTTGCGCAAATCGGCAGTGATACCCGACAATCTTGCTTCCGTGAGCGTCAGTCTGTCCAGCATTGCTTCGCTCATCCCGTTCTCACGGGCTTTTTTCAAATCATCTGCGTTTGCAGCCAGAATCGCATCGGCATTTTCGTCAATGCGCTTTGCAATCGCCGTTATGGCCGCATTTTTGGCAGAGGTCCCTATGGAAGCCAATCCGCGAGATGCCAGCTTTGCAGAAGCCGCGATTGTTTGCATATAAGTCGACATACTTAATCCACCACTACCAAATCATCTCTGTGTATTACCACAGGACCATGTTCAAAACCCAATTCCTGGACAATATCCTCGGAGCGAACACCCATGATTTTTATCATGTCTTCTGCAGGATAACGGGATATCCCGCGACCGATTTCATGGCCCGCAAGATTTACAACCCTCACAACGTCACCTCTTGCAAAATCGCCTTCGACTTTGCGTACGCCGATCGGAAGAAGGCTCGAACCTTTATCCTTGATGGCCTTGGCGGCCCCGTCATCGACGGAAAGCACGCCCCTTGGAGACTGAGCCGACAATATCCAGCTCTTGCGTCTTTCGATAGGATCGGTGCGAGCTATGAAACGGGTGCCATGCGATCCTCCGTCCACGGCATCGTAAATGTATTGAGGCTTGCTGCCTTTGACGATTCTAACCTCAATGCCAGACATCGTGGCTATTTGTGCCGCCTGCAATTTGGTCGACATGCCGCCGGTTCCGAGCCCGCTGATGCTGTCGCCCGCTATGGCACGCAATTCATCGGTAATTTCAGGAACTTCCGCAATCAGTTCGGCACTCGGATCAGAATTAGGATCGGCAGTATAAAGACCTTCCTGATCGGTAAGCAGGAAGAGCACGTCTGCATCCACGAGCACCGCGACTCTTGCCGAAAGATTGTCATTGTCGCCGACTTTAATTTCCGCTACCGCAAGAGCATCGTTTTCGTTAACGACAGGAACAAAATCATTGTCGAGAAGCGCCATCATGGTATCGCGAGCATTCAGATAGCGTTCGCGATCCTGCAGATCGGCGCGAGTCAGAAGAATCTGTCCTATATGAATGCCGTAAATCGCAAAAAGATCAGCCCATAAATTAATAAGATATGTCTGTCCGACGGCGGCCAGCATCTGCCTGTTGATGAGATTTTTTGTCAGCGGCCTGCCGATGGCATCGCGTCCTGCCGCCTGCGCTCCAGATGTCACTACGACGATCCTGTGTCCCTTGGCCTTCAAATCAGCAAGAACGCGAACAATCTCCAAAATGCCGCTCTTGCTAAGCCGTTTCGTTCCGGCAGTCAAAATGCTCGTGCCGAGTTTGACAACAATCGTTTTGCCTTTATTGACGCGTTCTTCGCTCATAATTCTTCTGCGTTCTTGCTATAAATTTTTCGATTAACCCAAATCTTCGCGGAGAAGATCCCGAAGATTGCTGTAAAAACTTTTGGACAGATCCTGTTTCTTATTCTTTTTGATGATATTGATCTTGCCGTTGCTGCCTGACGAGCGCAGCAATTCAAGATCAGCTTTGTCGCAGACAACGTCGTCAGCATAGCCAATAACATTTATTTTGGATGTTGTCTTGGATCCTAGCAGTCCCTGAACTTTCAAAGATAACTGTTTTGCCGAGGAAACCACATGTTCCCAGTCGCGAGTGTCTTTGCCCAAGCGATTGGCCAACACAGCCCTGAGCATAGGCGGAAGCATGTCGAGTTTATCACGCTGGGTGAATATCGAATTGACAGCAGGAGCTAAGCAAATAGCGCTCTTTACGTACTTTGCGCGCATGTAAGCCATTCTTGTTACGATATTTCCGCCGAATCTGAACCCAATTGCCGTTATTTTCCCGGGATCGACTTCAGGCATTGTTTCGGCAATCGCATCGAGCGTCGTTCTGTGAAGCAGCGAACAATCATAATCAAGATCAAAACTCTGATTCTGGCCGATTCCAGGGTTGTCCATGACAAGCATCGCGTAGCCTTCAGGCTGGAGGCAGTACTTGTACATAAAATAAAAATCTTCAAAAATTGAATCAAGACCGCCTGCAATGATGACCATCGGCGCCGGCTTATTTGATTTTGGCAAATGCAGCCACGATTTAATTGTTTTTTTGCTATTTGGCTCTGTAACGGACAGTTCTTTAAATTTGACATCATCCAAGCGAAGAAGGTCTCTGTAAGTATTTACCGCCAATGCCTGAGCCTGATCAGCTTTGCGATCGCCCTTTAAATGAGGATACGAGGCTGTTACAAAACAGAGCAAAGCATCCAAATAGTTTTTGGATGCTTTCTTTATATCTCCGCTGTTTTCAAGCGTCTTTGCAATTTTATTGAGTTCTACGCCCCTGTGGGTGAACTCATAGCACCAATTGCCTTCGCCGTAAGAAGACACGGTGTCCAGCCTTTCGGGCCGCGAACGTTCATTCTTGGATGATGCGATAGCGCCAAGGCAGGATATCATGCTGTCAACGGACATCCCCTGCATTACCCAAGCGGCTTTATGAAGCATTCTGAACCAATTATCGGATACGGCATTGGGGCTGACGGACCATTCTGAACTGTCATATTTCGGCAGTTCGTCAATGCTGTTTGATATGAGCGAAGTCTCGGGGCTCTGCATCTGTTTAAGAAGCATCTTCTCCGTTAAATCGTTCTCAGCCATATCAAGCATCAGTCAATCCCCCAAAATTCGATGCAATCTCCACATTTTAATTGACGATCGCAACGGCTTCAACAAACGCATCTAATACAAAAGCAATCCTTCCGGTAATATCTCTTCGAACAGATCTGCTTTGATGGAATTTATATGACCGAACCTACTAAAAAAATAGCCGTTCACAGCGGCTCGTTTCATGCTGATGATTGCCTCGCCTATGCCATTATCCTAGAAATTATTCCAGAAAACGAACTCGTAAGAACACGAGATCCTGATGAACTTGTCGCCTGCGATATCCGCATTGACGTAGGCTGCTGCTACAACGGTGAAACTGATTTTGATCATCATCAGAGAGAATTTTCAGAATCCAGAAACTGGGGAGAAAAGGTCAAATACGCATCAGCAGGCCTTGTATGGAAAAAATACGGCGAAGCCTATATTGCAAAAATCGCCCCTGATTTTGCCGACAAACCAGAAAAACTCGCCGCAATAAAAGACAAAGTAGACAGATCGCTCATAGTCTATGTCGATGCAGACGACAACGGCATCAAGCTTATTGATAACTCTCTGCCATCCATATCAAAAGCGATATTCATGCTCAATGCGGCGTACGGAACCCAGGACAAAAACAATTTCATAAAAGCATCGTCGTTCATGGGCGATATTCTGAAAGGATTTGTCCTCCACGAAGCCAAATTCGCAAGAGACGAAGATGCCGTAATGAAGGCTCTTTTAAGTTCAAAAGACAAGTCGATTCTGAAACTTCCAGGCAAATCCTCTTTTCCTGACGTAGTGGCCGCTCATTGGGATGACTTTAAGGACGTCAAAGTCGCCGTATATCCTGATTCAGACGGAAGAGGCTGGAGGATTCAATCTCTTGTCGCAAGGCAGGACGACCGATTCAGCAACAGGTGCAAAGCTCCCGAAAAATGGCGCGGACTCGGAGATGAAGCTCTTGCAGAAATTTGCGGCGTAGCCAATGCTGGATTCATTCATCCTAGCGGATTCACTGGCGGAGCCGCCGATGAAAAATCCGTACTTAAATTGGCAAAAATTTGGGTAGAACAATCTCCTGGGGAGAACTGATTCCACGCCACATCGCATATGACAAAATCCATACGCTAATGGCGATAGTAAATAAAACCAGCGCAACCTGATGGTGCGCCGGTTTTATTAGTATTTACGAGATTCGGTAAAACTAATTAAAGAGGCTTTCCGTTAATCTCGCACTTAAGACCTTCACACTCAAGCTTGAGCTTGTAAGTGCTTGCGCCAGGATCAAATTGTTCGAGCATAGACTGTCCCATAGCGAGCATCGGGATTGCCGTAAACAATTCCTTGTCTACCTTGAGAGTAGCCTTTGCTTTGAAACCGTTGTTGAGAAGACCTTGCATTGGATTGCTCATATCATCGGCCGTAACCTTGAATTCACCCTTTAACGAGACATCAGCATTGTTGACGGTTGTTTCAAAATCAACGCCAAATTCGGTTTTTTTGCCTATTACATGAATGTTCTTATCATTATCAGCTTTCAGGCAGTTGATGGTTGCAGCGAAATTATCAGATGTTGGCTCTAATCCGCACGCCTTGGCAGCAGCGGCTATGTCAATTCCATCAAAATTAAGTGAGAGTTTGGTCTTGCCAATCTCATACATTGGAAACTTAAATCCTTTTAACGACAGCTTGCCTTTGGCTTCGCAAAGCAGAGACGAATCGCAATCACTCTCTAATTCAGCGTCAAAGGCTCTAAGGTTAATCTCCTGGCTACCACGCTTGGAATCGACTTCACCGACTCTCATTTCTACGCTGGTACCCTTGCCAGTCAAGAATTCGCCCTCGCTCTTGAAGAATACGTCATCCACTTTGATCCAATTTTTGTCATCAAGTTCAAATGAAAAATCAGGCAGAGTGAATTCAGCTCCCTGAACGTCGGCTGATCCCTTTAAATTAAGAGCGATATCGCCCCACTTAAATGTCCCTTTGTCGGTTACGTATTTGCCATCGTCAAATGCAAACGAAATGGCTCCGCTGCTAGACCAGCTGGAAACCTTTATTCCAAAAGACAAAGAATCCTTAATCAAATCTGTCAATTCTTTGCTCAGGCCAAGTGCAGCAAATGAATCATCATTGAACTCGGCACTCGACTTCACAGATCCGAAACCATAAGAATTGTTGAACACAATTGGAGAGTCTTTGCCCTGGAAGTTTACTACGAGCTTATATTCATCGCTGAACAATCCGCCATCGACCTTTTCAAACGACTTGATTGATAGATCGCCAACATTTGATTTAAGCATCATGTTGACTAACGGAAGCATTTCATTGACAGAGTTCAAATCATCTTCCGTTTTGGACTTGGTAATTAGAGTACCGCCAATCCAGGCTACTGCGATAACACCGACAACTGCGCCGCCGATAATTTTTGCTTTAGTCGAGACAGCCATAATATATCCTTATTTGTTGTGTCTTAATCGTATCGGTTGCAGATGAGAGCATCCGAAACTTTTGCGATTTTACTCGTATTTCGTTTATATCCGCAAATTTGAGGTTATTTGTTGCACTTAGGCGTTCCGCCTGCTCGATCCAATCCCATTCCTTCAATCTGACCGAGGAACAAATGGAATTTTTTGTTACGCTCTTCAGTGTTGAATGTTTTTTCCGTAATGCTTCGGCTGACGCCCATAAACTTTGGATCCTCACCTGCCTGCATGTACGCAACTGACAGACACCCCATAACGCGCATATATTCCGTGCCGACCGATCTGACTTCATCATCATCCATCAAATCATTGATTCCCATAATTTTCTGCTGCACTTTGGCCTGATCGCGCAATATGCCTGTTTTGAAGGTATTGAATTCAGCAGAAGACACAATATTTTCGACATCATCCCTGATGCCGTCAGAATTAGAATCAGTTCCAAGATAATCATAATCCGATGCCGCGGATGCTCCCGCACAGACAAAAGCAAAAACGGCTGGCAAAAACTTTTTCATTTTTTCGTCCCACAAAAACCGCCTTTCAGCGGCAAACATTGAAAACATTATAATTGATGACGAACAATACTCAGTCAATAATGGCCAAGTCGCCTTTATCTTCCAACCATTTGCATCGATCAGATGCTCTTTTGCCGTTGAGCATCATGTCCATCACCGCCATGGTATCTTGTTCATCTTCTGGCATAACCAATTTCACAAGTCTTCTGGTGTTCGGATCAAGCGCGGTTTCTCTAAGCTGAGCCGCCTGCATTTCGCCCAAACCTTTGAATCGCAATACTCTGAACGATTGTTCTGTGAGACGCTTATTTTTGCGCATCTCCCTTTCAATGATGCTGTCGCGCTCTTTTTCGTCTTCGGCATAGAACACTTTTTCCCCAACGCAGATGCGGAACAACGGAGGCATAGCGACAAACACATGCCCTTCGCGCACCAATTTCGGGTAATGACGGACAAACAATGCGCAAAGAAGCGTTGCTATATGAAGACCGTCAGAATCAGCATCGGCCAAGATACAAATTTTTCCGTATCTCATGCCTTCTAGCGACTGCGAATCAGGATCCACGCCGATAGCTACCGATATATCGTTGATAATCTGTGATGCAAAAATTTCTTCCGTCTTTTTATCCCAAGTATTCAGAATCTTGCCGCGCAGAGGCAAAACGGCCTGCGTCTGGCTGTTTCTTGCCTGCACAGCAGAACCGCCAGCAGAATCGCCTTCCACCAAAAACAATTCCGAAAGTTCTGAATCAGATGAATTGCAATCCTTAAGTTTGTCAGGCAACACGGGGCCGTGGGTGACCTTCTTTCGGATAACTGTTTTTGCAGCGTTCTGTCTTTTCTGCGCAATCGAAACAAACAGTTCAGCGAGTTTTCCAGCTGCTTCTTGGTTTGAATTGAGCCAAATCATGAACGAGTCTTTTACAAGACCGCTTACGATTCCCGAACATTCTCGCGATGACAGTTTTTCTTTTGTCTGTCCTGAAAACTGCGGGTCTTTGAGCTTTACTGACAAAATGTAATTGCACTTGTCCCATACGTCTTCAGGCACGAGTTTCAACCCGCGCGGCAACAGAGAGTTTCGCTCGCAATAATCTCTTGCCGCATCCAAAAGGCCCTGTCTGAATCCGTTTACATGCGTGCCGCCCAGAACTGTAGGAATGAGATTTACATACGACTCCGACACCTGAACTGGAGCTTCAGGAAGCCAAGTGACAGACCATTCTACCTCTGTTCCTTCTTGTGACAGTTCACCGGAAAATGGCTCCTCGGGCAGAGCATCAAATCCCTGCACTGCCTCCGTAATGTAATCTTTGAGTCCTCGTTTGAAGCACCAGCTGCATTTTTCTCCCGTAGCTTCGTCTTCAAAAGAAATAAGCAATTCAGGACACAAAACGGCCTTGGCTTTAAGCACATGTTTAAGACTCGAAATCAAAAACTTGCAAGAGTCAAAATATTTAGGATCCGGCCAAAATCTTACGCAAGTGCCGGTATTGTTTTTGCCGCACGTGCCAATTTCTTTCAGCGGATCGGATATCTCTCCGTTTGCAAAAGATATCGAATAAACCTTGCCGCCTCTTCTTATTGTGGCATCCAATTTTAAAGAAAGAGCGTTGACAACAGAAACGCCGACGCCGTGAAGACCGCCAGAATATTTATATGTGTCATTGTTAAATTTGCCGCCGGCGTGCAGCCTGCAAAAAATGAGTTCAACGCCAGGCACTTTTTCTACTGGGTGTATGTCCGTAGGCATGCCGCGTCCATTGTCGGTCACAGACAAAGAGCCGTCTTTATAAACCACGACTGAAATAGCCGTCGCAAAGCCAGCCAAAGCTTCATCCACAGAATTGTCGATTACTTCTTGCGCAATGTGATTCGGTCTTGCTGTATCAGTGTACATACCTGGTCTGACACGCACAGGATCAAGACCTTTGAGAACCATTATGTTTTCTGAACTGTAATCTGAGGTTTTCTCTGCCATCTGCAGCACATCTCCGAATCTGTCATTCAACGTTTTTACACAATTTTAGCACGAGCGCATACAATCAATAACGACACATAACGTCATTTTTCAAAATAAAATCCATCATCATTGCACAATGCTTCGAAAATTGCTCAATCCTGTGATTTTCGTTTTCAATTTTGAACATGCGGCATCCAGAACTTTCAAAGAAAGTTTCCGATAAATGAGCGTCCAGCACTTCATCTTTCATGCCCAAAATGACCAATGTTCTTCTCGCTTCTTCTGCGTCAGGCGGCAATTCCCACTTTTTGTGAAATGCGGGAATTGAATCCGCATCAATGAAAAACTCTTTTCCCGTATGGGGATTGACATGTCTTCCTGCAAACAGCGGCATGCATTTCGTAACGGAAATCACGGGATTGATAAGGACTGCTTTGCATGATATTTCGGAAGCCAGCATGCGAGTCCAAAAGCCCCCCAACGAACTGCCGACTACAGCCAAAATTCTGCAATCGGCCGACCTTGCAGCCTGAAGCGCCGACAGGTATGTATTCTCAGGAGCATCGTCCAAATCAGGAGCTATCAGACGTATTTCGGGGAAATGCTCGGCAAGGTGAGCAGCAATCTCCTGCGACTTTGCGGAACGGCCCGATGACAGAAACCCATGCAAATAAACTATAGCATCCATGCCACATCCCTCGGCATTGAGCCGTTACGACAACAAGAATATAAGAAGCAAATCGGCAAAATTAATATCCGCTCGACGCGTGATCAGGAGAAAAACTGCAATGTTGGAGGCGACGCACTTGCGTTTCTATCGTTCCGTCGCCCAGCAACACAAGAGATCTCCAGCCTGGTTCTTGATGATCAAGACCAAATCCGTCCTGTTTCGGCTTGAACTGAATGCTGGTAGACGGTGTAGACAGATATCTGACATGAGCATCCGTTATGTCCGTTTCTTGATGCACGTGTCCGCAAAGAACGCACTTTGCGTTAGGATGGTTTTTAAGCAATGCTGACAGTTCATCACCGTTCTTTAGGCAATGTTGATCAAGCCAAGCGCTTCCGACTTTATAGGTATTATGATGCAGACAAACAAGCGTGCTCAGCTTTTTATGGTCATCAAGGCACTTGTGCAAATAAGCGAACTGCTCTTGAGTCAGATAACCGCAAGGATTACTGTATACTTGAGTATTGAGCATCACAATCTGCCAGCGTCCGCAAAAAATTTGTCTGGCGCTGGAAAGGCCCAAATCGGGAAAAATTTTGTACATAAGCGGGCCGTCATCATGATTGCCCGGCAATGTAAAAATTGGCTTGTTCAGGCGCTTGGTCATTTCTGCATAGCGTGCGTAAGATTCTGCTGAATAGTCCTGCGACACATCGCCAGTTACCAAATAGATATCTGGATCAAAACCAGAATTCTCAACATCATCCATGACTGCGGTAAAACTGTCAGCAGTCCTAACGCCCAAAAGACATCCTTCTTCGTCCGCAAAAAGATGCAAATCTGTCAGCTGTGCAATCTTAACGGCATTCAGAGCTTTCGGAGTGACGCTTGCCAACTCATTCATGGACGATCGCTCCCTGAATTTTGCGGCTTTCTGAATTCATCTTTATGAGATGCAAGATACAAAAGGGCGATGATGGTGGTAGCGTTGCAGATTTCGCCCGTGTCTATCTTCTGCAAAGCATCTTCCAATCGCATCTTGAGCACGCGGATATCTTCGTTTTCGCACGCCAATCCATGCACGCCAGAAGCTTTTTCAGCATCCGTAGTTGCCACAAATAAACTTATGGTTTCGGATGTTCCGCCCGGGCTTACAAAATATGTCGATACGAAACGAAGGCTCGACAGTTCAATGTCGGCTTCTTCTTTTGCTTCGCGTCTTGCAACGTCTTCAGGAGTTTCTCCTTCTTCGACAATGCCAGCAACAGGCTCAATCATCCACGGTTCTGCTCCCGCGGCATATGCACCAATTCTAAACTGTTCGACCAAAACGACTTCGCCAGTTGCGGGATCATAAGGGAGCACTGCCACGGCATGCCCCCGTTCGAACAATTCTCTCGTGAATTCCTGCGAGTAGTCGCCGTTGAAGAGTTTATGTCTTATTTTGTATCCGTTGATGGAAAAAAAACCTTTGTAGAGCGTCTTTTTTTCGATCAAATCGACGTCATCTGATGAGTACACGGATAAACCTTCTATGGATAAAAGAATAATTATGTGATTATACAATATGGCAAAAATAGAAGAATTTGCGCGGCAATCGGTATCATAGAAATGAGAGATCGGCACGTTTTGCCATGCTGATTAACTACGCTAACGATACTCGCACGATCTGGATCACGCACTCATATCACGTTATTTGGAGAGTCCTGATGGATATAAAAAGCATTGCAATCATCGGTCTCGGATCGGTCGGCTCATTAATTGCCGCATCTGCCATACGTTCGGGCATTAATGTAACTTTCATGGACGGAAGAAAATCTGATGCGGGTCCAGCTGAGTTTACCGTCGAATTTATGGACGGCCATACAGAGAAATTCACACTCCAACCGTTCATTAACGATAATCATTCCGTCCCCGACGCGATCGTCCTTGCATGCAAAACATATCAGACCGACAAAGCCATCGAACCGATTCTTGATGAAAGGTTTTCCTCAACGCCTGTCATCATTGTTCAAAACGGCGGCGGCAATGCCGCAAGACTCAGACGCCATTTGCCAAACCCGATGATCCGCGCTCTGGCGTATTTCGGCGCAAAACGGACTGGGCGGACGGTTATTCATTCGGGACGAGGGAACGTCGTCTATGGTTGCAGCGGCCATGAAGAAATTGCGCTCGATGCGCTCAATCAATCCGATAATCGGATTTTTGATTGGACAAAATCTGACAATATCGATCTTGATGAATTTCGCAAGCTTGCGGTAAATGCCGCAATAAACCCAATTACTGCAATTGAAGACATTCCAAACGGCGACATCGTCAGGCATAGGAAAATCATACAAGAGATTTCCGGCGAAATTGCCGCAGCAGCCAAAGCCATCGGATACCCAATAACTGCAGCCGAAATAATTGAAACCGTTTACAGAATAGCCGAGGCCACGGCAACAAACAGTTCCTCCATGCGTGAGGATGTGAAAAATGGCAGACCTACCGAAGAAAAAGAAATCCTCGGTTATCTTGTCGACACGTTATCGCATTATGATCTTCCTTCCGATGCGCTTCGCAAAGCGAGAGAACGTCTGCACAATCTGCTTGATAACGGCAATAAAATCAACTCGTAGCACTAAAACCGCAAGCAGACTCTGCTAAAGCAAATATTGGGAGAGAATATGATAAAGGCACTCATCGCCGTAGCCGACGGCTGCGAAGAAATCGAAACAATAGCAACTTACGATTTGCTTAAGCGCGCAGGCATCCAGACAAAAATGGCCGCACTTGAATCTCAGGATGCGCCAGTGACGGGAGCCCACGGACTAAAATTTATGGCCGATGCCGCGCTGCCCGACCTGTTCGAAGACAATTACGATCTCATAGTTCTTCCTGGCGGTCTGCCGGGCTCTGAAAATTTAAGAGACTGCGATCTCCTCATCAGCATGCTCAAAAGACAAAAACGTGAAAACAGATGGATTGCCGCCATCTGCGCGGCCCCTGCCTATGTTTTGGGCACCCACGGCCTTGCTGATGGAGCCAAGATTACTACCTATCCCGGATGCGAAAAACTTCTTGGACAGGCTGCTATCCACGTAGATGCCGGCGTATGCGTAGATTCGCAGGCAAAAATCATTACCGCAAAAGGTCCTGGATTCGCGAATGCTTTCGCATTGGCAATCATCGCCAATCTGTCTGGCGAACAAACAATGAAAGACGTTGCGGCAGCTGCATTGATCGGCGGTTAAGATAAGAGCAAAAACGCCAAATAAACGCGGAATAATGCCTTGCTTTTGTACTCTTCTCACATTTGAAGTGCGCATCTAACTGTATAATCTTACAATCATGATGTATGGAATAAGACTCCGAGGAGTTGAAAATGGGTTTTTTTAACAAAATCTTCAAAACTGTAAGCCATAGCGTTGGCATGGAAGCAGGCGAAGATCCTCTGCACAGAGTTTCGGAAGAAGATCACCGCACTGCCATCGTGAAAGAGAGAGACGATCTCTGCATCAATATAAGAAGCGCGCCTGAAAAGACCAACGTTCAGCGCGATGCTGGCAGAGATATCACTTTCATGGGCTGGATGATCTGCAAGGTTGAAGAAATCGCCATCAAGGATAACAAGGAAGATCGCCGAATCGGCTATCTCAAGCTTTTCAAGACTAAGAATGACAAATTTGTCTGCCAGCGCATGACTGTCATCGATGACGAAGAAAAGCACTATTCTGCCGCTACCGTGGAAGATATCGTCGATATCAAGAATTTCTTCGGCAATGACGGTCTCGGAGTGCAGCTAATTCTGATGCTCGATCGCATTTCACGCGACTGGTAATTTTGTCTTTTTTTATGAAATTGATGAGGGGTCAGTGTTATGCGGACTCCTCATTTTTTTATGAATCTACTAATTTTCATTAAGGGATTGTATAAAATCATTTCATCTTCTGTCAGCAGCCGCATCTGTCATGATATCTATTGGCTCAGCCTGGGCAGACACGCCAGAAAAATTAGATTCCGATGCTATCATCGACATGTTCGCTGATAAAGATTCCGTCTCAGCAGCAGAACTTAAAGAAGCATTCCGCCAGTACGAGTTCTGCAAACTCAATATGTCAGCAAACAACACCTCCGATGACGATGAAGAAACGGACGAGTGCGAAGCGCAAAACGCTTTTGATGAAATATTCTCAGATGAAGAAATAAAGGAAAAACTCGGCAATTACATACCAACTCTTCTTGAACTTGCAAAAGACAATAACAATTCGGTGCGAGATGGTGCTTTTAGCGCCTTGGAATCGGCATTCTTAGACGCATACGGCAATGAAAAATTGGATAAAAAACAACGCTCTGTTATGAAGGTG
>JAZQPH010000294.1:0-1525 GCA_045628385.1 Succinivibrionaceae bacterium | reverse complement strand
ACGACATGGCAACGATCCGACTTTGAATTCTTGAATATTTTGTCTGCGAATTGAAAGAGTGGCCGCTGCTGTTGAGCCATGGATTTTTTTCTGACAGCTGAACGCGGAAGCCGTCGTCGGTCGACATGCCGATGCCGAATTCGGCTATGGTAAAAGGCTTCGGCGCAAGAGCCACGGTTACCGGCAATTCGTCGTTTTTGCTCTTTTGGCGCTCGATGCGCACGTCGACAGTCTGGTAATAGCCCGAATCATAAAGGTTCTGGCTCAGCTTGCTTGTTACCTCCTGCGAAAGGTATTCTCCTTCGACGATGGGGTTCATCATTTTGGCAAGCTCGTGGGATTCGTCGAAACCTTCCCAGGAAACTTTTCCGTAGCGGTACCTGACGCCTGGCTCAAGGGAAAAGACCAACTCGGCTGAATTTTCATCGGAATAAACTTTTACTCCCGATTTGGAAATTTTGGCCCTGATGTAACCCATCGAAATGGCGGTTTCCATGACATCGGATTTGAAATTTTCGTAGCGGCCGTGATGAAATTTCTCTCCTTCGGCTATTTTGTATTTTTTCTCGATTTCTTTGAGTTTTTTCTCGACTTCTTCGTCAGTTCCGTAGCTGATTTCGATTTTAGAATAAAGCGTCGGCTCGCCTCTTTCGACGGTCACGCGCACGCGGCCGCTGTCGCTGTCCTTGGGATCTTCAAGGGATACGTCGATTGTCGGGTTGTAATATCCGTATACGGAAACGGCTTCGGCAACACGCTGGGTGATTTCTTTTTTCTTGCGTCTGAAGGCTCTTTTCTTGATTTCGGGAAGTCCCGCGAGATATTTTTCAATATTGGCGCGGAGCGTGCCGTTGTTTGCCTGGACCGCATATGTGACTACGGGTTCCGAATCGAGATCGGACGCATATCTGTCTCTGAATCTTTGGGTTTCGCCTTCGGTATAAAATTCCTGCCAAGTCTGAAAGGTTTCAAAAGCGGCATGGCGCGGCTCGGTCACGATTTCGCCCATCTGCCAGGGAAAATTTTCTTCAGACGCCTGATTTGCGCTCGGAGCTGCCGACAGAGTTTCGGACATGGCTACGGCAAAAGATGCGAACAGGAAAATTTTTCTCATAGCCTGATTCCCGAAATATCGACAAGCGCGGAAAGATCGGACGAATCGGGATTTGCAATCTTCGGAATTACTCCGAGGCACGGAACGGAGTCCATGTGTCCGCGAAGCCAAATTTCGTTTTCCTTGAGCCTGCTCATGGCAAAAGCTCCCTCATTCAGCACGTATCCTGCGACTCTGAGTCCGCGGCTTTCGATGCATTCTTTGGTCATGACGGCATGATTTAAAAATCCGAGCCTCGCACCAATAACCATGATGACGGGAAAACCTCTGGCCGCGGCCCAATCGGCCATAAAACGTTTTTCGCCCAAAGGAAGCATCCACCCTCCCGCGCCCTCGATAAACACGGCGTCGGGATTTTTTGCGAGAAGCCTGGCGAGATCGGCATCAAACTTGTCAAAGGATATTTCGACG
>JAZQPH010000293.1:0-15089 GCA_045628385.1 Succinivibrionaceae bacterium | reverse complement strand
TTAAAGTTCGCATGACGCGGTTTGACAGATCAGCATAAAGTTCAAAATTTGAAGAGAATGCGACGACCCCGTGCTCTTTGAAAAGCCTGTCGAATTTGAATCGGGGAGCTCCCATGGGAATTCCCAGATCTTTTGCTTCCTGAGACCTCGATACGACGCATCCGTCATTGTTCGAGAGCACCACGACCGGTACGCCCGCAAGATCATTTCTGAATACGCGTTCGCAGGATACAAAGAAATTATTGCAGTCCATTAGTCCGACAAGCTTGGCCATTTATTTGAGTTTCCTGATGACTCCCGTGACTACGCCGAAGAGACTGAATTCCATGTTTTCGGTGATTCTGATGGCTGGATAATTGCGGTTTTGCGGATACAGGACTGGCTGCTGTCCTTTTTGAAAACGAAGAACCTTGACGCAAAATTCGCCGTCGACGCTCGCGACTACTATGTCACCTTCATGAGGATCAAGCGATCTGTCGACCGCAAGTATGTCCCCTGAGAAAATTCCTCCTTCGATCATCGAGTCGCCGTCGACTCGGACGTAAAATGTTGAATCGGGATGCGCCGCCATGAGGGCATTGAGATCGAGTCTTCTGTCTATGCCGTCTCCTGCGGGAGTGGGGAACCCAGCTGATACGCCTTCTTCGAACATCGGCAATCCGTCGGCTGGCTCGTTTCCCATTGCGTTTCCGCATATTTGCGTTGACATAATTTGTATTTTCCGTTTTGTTTTGCGCACTCAATGCATTAGATCGGGCTTCAATGCATATTTTGTGTGATAGTATCTCGAAGATCGGCTGTAATTTTCAAGATTATCACGCAAATTGCGCGCTGGAGGACATAGTGGGACGCTTCGGGAACAGGGATGAACAGATCCAGCCTGCTTGGATGAACGAACTCGACGAGTGCGACGGTCTTTATTCCGACGCACCAGCGCAAAGCAGCGAAGTTGCCAATACCAGGAATGAAGAGATCGCCGTGAAACGAGCCGATTCAATCGCGACTCCTGCCCCAAAAAATTCATTTTTGCCTAAATCGCCGTATCAGGCTTCAAAGAGCAGCGTGTTCGGAATGGGTGGGGGAACGGAATACAAATCTTTCGGCGGCCAAAATTCTTTTTCGAGGCAGTCGGGAAATTCCATCGAAAACTCCTCTGCCTTCGGACATGCTTCCCCAACACAGAATAGAGCTTCCTTATTCGGAAGGAATGGCGATTTTGGCTCGGCAAGTTCTGTTCAGACAATAAGAACACCTGCTGCAAGTTATCTAGACACGCCGGCTGCGCGCTCAACAAATATCAATGATCAGCACAATTTCAGGAAATTTGCCGGACGCCCTGCCAAGGCGCAAGAATTTCCCGAACTCGACGAATTGATTGCAAGAGTGGAATCCAAAGGCGTCGACGAAGTCATTGGATTTTCGGTAGACGACGATGATGACGGCGAGATGAGATTGCCGATACTCATAAGACCGAATGTCAGCGAGGGCGGCGAACATCCCGATGTCCAGGATGAAATCGACGCGGTTACGGCTTTGTTCATGAAAAACGGACTGCTCGACAGATGCGTCGACGGTTATGAAGTAAGACGCCCGCAGATGGAGATGGTGCGCAATGTCGCCAAAGCCTATTTCAATACAAAAAACGCCGTTATAGAAGCGGGCACTGGCACGGGCAAAACTTTTGCGTACCTTTTGCCGCTCGTCCGAGCGGGCGCTAAAACCGTCGTCAGCACGCATACCAAGACTCTGCAGGATCAGCTGACCAAGCGCGATGCTCTCAAGGTTCTGCAGCTACTCAACAGCAACGATAAAGTCGTTCTCCTCAAGGGTAGAAGCAATTATCTGTGCCTTCGGGATCTGACGGATTATTTTAATGAACAGTCGCCAGACGCCGCGACCTCGTATTCGATGAGGGATATGGAGTCTTTGCTAAAAGAGGTTCGGCTTAATCCTAAAAAATATACGGGCGACATATCCAATCTTGATGACGAAACTGGCAAAAAAATAAAATTCGCCGTCCTGGAGTTAATCAAGAACAAATTTGCCTCAAAACGCATTACGTGTTTGGGAAAGATGTGCGAACATAAAGAAAATTGTTTCTTTATGCGTGCGAGGGCGCGGGCCAAGAATGCTCAGATTCTGGTCGTTAACCATAGTCTCATGCTGATTAATTCCCTGCTGCAGAGCAAAGCGCAGGAAATCAATATTCTGCCTGAAGGCATAGATACGGTCGTTTTCGACGAAGCGCACAGGCTTGAAGAAGTGGCGCGCGACGTTTTCTCGTCTGAAAGTTCGCCGAAAACTGCCAATGCATTGTGCGATGATTTGACAAAAAGAATTAAGAATAAAAAACTGCTTGACGGAATAAAGTATCCAGACATCATTGATGCAGGAAAAAACTTATATGCCTTTTTGCTTGAAAAAACGTCCAAACACGCCGCAGACGAAAAAAGCGACACGCTCAGCCTGACCAAGCAAAAACTTCTTGAATATACAGGCTATGACGAATTGGTCAGCCAAGTGAATAAATATGTCGAGGTGCTGCGGAGCATTGCGAATGGTCTGAATAAATCAGCCTCGGCCATTGATCCTCCAAAAGACAGCGAAGACTCATCAAAATTGAACGACAAAAATCTGCTGCAGAATATTTCTCAGTCTTTTAATGAGCTTGCCGCCGATTTTGTTATGTTTGCAACTACTGACAACGAATCTACCGCTTACATAGCGGACATTGACATCGTAAGTCCGGATCGCGGTAATTTTGTATTTAGGCGAGTGCCGATTGATGTGTCTAAAATTTTTTCGGATAAAGTTCTTGCGCCCATAAATTCATCGGGAAATGCTATTTTTGCATCCGCAACGCTGACGACTAACGGTTCGTTCATGGGATATATGAAAGATCTCGGCCTTGCACGCGACACCATGACGGCTAGCGTAGGAAGCCCTTTTGAATACTCAGAACGCGGGGCTCTATATCTACCGCCAAATGGGGTGTCAGCGAATATGTTCGGCAAAGAAAGGGCAGAACATTTCATCGATTCGTTTGCGCACCTCTTGAACGTCATCAAGGGCGGATTCCTTGTTTTGTGCACGTCCATATCCACGATGAACAGCACCTACTTTCTGCTGAAGAAGTATTTAGATGATGTCGGATCCAAGCGAAATCTTTACGTGCAGTCGGGAAGTTCAAAAAATACCATCATCAAAAACATGCTGGCAGAAAAAAATGCCATAACCGTCGCGACGCAGTCGTTCTGGGAAGGCGTTGATTTGCCAGGCGAGGCGCTTGAATGCGTCGTTATAGACCGCCTGCCGTTTAAGGCCGCAAAAGATCCGTTTATGGAATTGCAGGCAGAATATATCGAAAAAAAGGGCGGCAGCCCGTTTATCGAGGTGCAACTGCCTTCTATGATCATTGCCATGAAACAGGGCGCAGGCAGACTCATAAGAACCATGACCGATGTGGGAGTCGTCGTTATCGCCGACGACCGCATGCAAAATACCGGAAGAAGATCGTACATTTCGACTCTGCTTTGCGACCTTCCGCCTTTTGAAATTATTTATTCGGAAGATAAAATCGTCTCGTTTTATGAGAATGCCAAACGCCGCGCCGAAGAAAGCGCCAAGATGCGCAAAGAAATAATCGCTGCTTCGCAGAAGAAAAATTCCTCGCTGGCGGTCGATGATGCGGATATTGCGGACGAAGATTTGTCGGAAGAAAATTTCGAATTCGACGAAGAGAGCGAAAGCGCATCAGTGTTTGACAGAACCGTCTGAGCCGAAAATATATATCGCGCCAAACGCTGCAAAGGAGATTTGTTTTGAACAGTTCGTCCATGATTGTGATTGATACAGCAACCGAAGCGTGTTCGGTGGCTCTTGTTTCAGGAGAAAAAATTTTTTCGCGCTCGGCAAATTCTCCGAAGTGCCATACAGCCATGCTTCTTGACATGATTGACGAAGTGCTTGCGGAATCTGGCACCGACAAATCGGCAATCGGGCTTGTTGCTTGCGGCAGGGGACCCGGTTCGTTTACCGGCGTGCGCATCGGCGTTGGAGCTGCTCAGGCTCTGGCTTTTGGTCTTGGAACAGCTGCGCTCGGTATTTCGGATATCAGAATTTGCGCTCAGGGCATAGCTCGGGAGCTCGCTCCCGGGAGCCTAATTGCAGTTGCCATGGACGCACGCATGAATGAGGTATATGCGGGCGTTTGTGAAGTCGGTGATGACGGGATTGTCTGTTTGATTACAGAAGAAACTGTCTGCTCTGCAAGCGATGCCGTAGAGATGTTCAGAGTACAAATGCAGAAAAAAAATGTTTCATCCATTTATGGCGTAGGAGCTGGTTTCGGAGAATATGAAGAACTGAGAAATGCTGCATGCGATTTCGTTAATCTTTCTGATAAATGCACATGGCTTCCTGATGCCAAGAATGCGGCAGTCATCGCTGTTGCCGAAAGTTTAGGCGCAGCCGACCCCGAAATGCTTGAGCCAGTATATTTAAGAGATAACGTAGCCGAAAAGAAAAAAGCTTAATCGCAACGTTACGATTCATTTCGACACAGAGCCGGCAAGGATATGCCGGCTTTTCTGTAGCGGTGGGTAGATGTTTCATTGTCTATTTGCAGGGATGCTTCCGTTTTATCAGTGAAAATTCGTATGAGCATCAGCGTAGACTAGAAAAATTGCATTCTGTATATCAGCTAAAAAGAAAACCGCCAGCGATAAGCTGGCGGTTGCTTAAAGATCAGAAGCAAAATTTATTTGCGTTTGCTTCTCTGCTTCGTATTAGGGTCGCAATCGTCTTCGGTAGGGAGCTGGGCAATATCGGCCATTTTTACCTTGAGAGCGTCAGTGTAGCAACTGTTTTTCTTGGTGCGCGCTTTGGATGCGGAAAGACCTTGCGCCGCCATATCGCATTTGTTCAGATTAGCGATATACGTGTCTTCGATTTTTCTGCGGTAATAACGAATTTTTTCGTTATGCAAATCCTGACAGCCACGGATGATATCGCGCTTGTTCTGTTCATCCTTCTGCTGAGCGAGTTTCTGTTTTTCTTCCTTGATTTTCTGAATCGCTTTTAGTTCAGACGGCGAAAAAACAGTATCGACCATGGTGAAGTCGCCGGTGCCTTTTTCGCTGCGAGGAGGTTGGTGCGAATAGTGCGTCACGCCTTTGTCATCAACCCAGCTATAAACCTGGGCAGCCTGGGCTGCGCAGAATGCACCGAATGTCGCAATGGCAACGAATGCTGCGATAACTGGTTTCTTCATCTTAAGTGTCCCTCCCTGGTCACTATCAGCGCAATTATGCCATAAATTAGCCCAATGACAGCAAACCGCAAGGGCAATTGTGAGATCGAAATCTTATAACGGAGAATTGCTGGGAAGAGACAGAGAAATTGAGCCGCTTTTTCGGGCATCAAAGAATCTCCGAAGGCTTGGTGAAGCATGATATTTGCCGTGCAGCGCAAGATTCAGTCAACGAAAAATCGCCGTCACGAATCCCGATAATGATGAATTATTCATCTCTGTTGTCGAATTATTTGTCGGTTTTTAACGGGATTACGCTTTTGTAGATTGTTTTTTGAGCATTTGGCTTTTGGGCTGACTACATGGTGACGGATGTCTATAAATGCGAGCAAATACGAACGGATTTAGGGGTTCGACGCACCAAAAGTGATAGTCTATGTTTGGGTAGTCCGCATTTTAGGGTTCAAACCATGGCTGATTCCGCTTCATCGATTATCAAAAGATATTACGACAATTTCCTAATCTCTCAGGAGAGCGATTGCTACTTCTTGTCATGCGACAATCAAGATTTTTTCCGGACGGAAGTCGATTCGTTCTGCAAAGACAACGGAGTCGAATGCGTCAAATTGCAGATGTCCGCAAGAGATGCATGCAATCCTTTTTCCCTTGTCGTGTCGCTTGTCGATAACCTTTTGGGAGCGCATTCAGAAGCAAAAGCCAAACTGATTGATGAATTTTCAAAGCAGAATCCCGAAATGGGCAACGTCGGAAAGCGCATTGTCGGAGAAGTTCTTGAAGAACTGTCATTTCCTCTTCCTGACGAAATATTCTATCGCAGTTCCATACAGCTCAGGGTATTCAACAGCTTGATCGAGCAGATCATGAGAACGAGTCCCATAAAGGTCATCTTTATCTCTGATTTTCATCACGCCAGCAGTTCGTTCCTGAGATTTTTTATTTCGTTCCTCAAGCATAAACATCAAGACGGTTTTCTTATCTTCTGTTCCTACAATCCAGCCGAACGGCAAGATATAGTGCACGACTCGGACAACATTTGGATCAAATGGCTCTGGGAACTTGAAAGCAGCGGCCGACTGATTCATAACTTCCATGTCATGGACGACTGTCCTCGCGTTGAGTGGACAAAGACCGGAAAACCATACGACAAATCAAATGTGGCGCAGAACATCGCGCTTGCCGAAGAACTCATCAACATGTTCTGTTTCCGCGAGGCGGTTTTCGTCCTTCATGGCCTCAGCAAGCGCCATGGTGAATCTTTGTCCTTGCCTGTAAAAATTAGATTGGATCTTCTGTATGGCCGTGCACATCTGTTCAGCGGACAGTACGAAAAAGCTCTGGTTTCGTTTGACAGGCTGAACGATTTGGGTCAAAAGTATAATGATCCGTATACTCTGTGCCTTTCAAATGTCGAACTTGCGTATACGCACCTTTTCAGAGGCGATTACAAATCTGCAAACAGATACGTGGCCTACAGCCTGAATTATCTGCGCAACTCGGCAAAACTTACTCTTAAGGAAGAAGAAATTGCTCTCAGGGCAAGACTTTGCGAATTCCAGCTGGCTGATCTGTCCTCTACGTCATTTAAATATTCGCGTATAGTGCCTTTGCTTGAAGAATTGAACAAGCAGGGATTGGTCCGCGAACGCATATACGTTCTGGCCCGTGTCTTTTCTCAAGAACCGAGCAATCCAGAGCTTACAAACGAAAAGTGTTTTGAATATGTGGACGAGGCTATCGATCTTGCTACACGATACAACATGCAGCTCGAACTTGCCGTTGCCAAGCAGTCAAAAGGCATCATCTACAGCAAACTCGGCGATGTCGACGAAGCAATCAAATATCTGCAGGAAAGCGAAGTCATCCGTGAGCATCTTAACCTTCCTTCCGAACTTGCCCGCATCAAGAACGGCATAGGTTATCTGTATTCGACCAAAGGCGACCTCATGCACGCGCACGATTATTACATCAGCGCCATGCATACGGTCATCGATTTGCGAGATCTCTCGGAAATTTCCAGTACTTTGTACAACCTGGCTTGGGTGTATTTTCTTGGCACGGAAAATGACGGCAGCCTGAAGGTTTTGAGCACCCTTTGGGAAATACTTAGGCTCAAGGACACCAAGTATTTTCCGTTCAGAAACGTTCATGACGTCTATCTGCTGAACGGCTTGTGCTATTTCTTCAAAGGTCACTATGTTCACGCCCAGCAGTGCGTCGACAACAGCATGAATTTGGACATTTCCGTGTCCGATCAGGGAAGCATGATAAGACCGCTTCTCAAAGCGTTGCTCGGAACGGTATACAAAAACGACGACGTCATGCAATATCTGCGTGAATCTGAGGATGCGCTTACCAAATTTAGGAGCCAGCTCAGCCCGCAGCATGCATTCTTGTTCCATATGTGCCGAGTATTCGTGCTTAGAAGCGTGGGCGATATCGAGGGCGCATATCGCGATCTGCGTTTGGTCTGCAGGCAGACAAGCGAACTGACAACTGCGCTGAGAGCGAGAAGAACCGTGGCTATGATGTGGAAAAAGCAGCGTCCTACCATGGAAATCAATATGCGTATTCCTGCCGACGAGCTGAAGCACATCATGGCAATGATCAAGCATGAAAGCGCCATGAGCGATCTTTGGAAACAGGTCAACGGCATGCGTCTTTGCTCTCTCATTCAGCAGCTCACAACGAGCAACGATGATGTCAAATACGTAACCGAAGAGTCGATTAGACTTCTTTGCATGCATTTCAACGTTCAGGGCGGTTTTGTCTATACGGGTGACGAGCGCGAACATGTCATGCATGCGTGCTATAGCCAGCTTAAGAACTACGTTTTCAAATACGAAAATTTTGCCGAGTTCATCAAGCGTACCGAAAATCACGAAGAGGGGCATGAAATATATGTATTTACGAGACAGGTGATCAACGGTCACGTGTTCTCCTCGATACTTAAATTCCCTCTCATGGACGGCAGAAAGTGTCTGGGTCATATGATTCTCACGACGTTTATCGATGATTTCACGCCAAACAGCACTGACATCGATACCATCAAGTTCATAGCGAACCAGATGGCAAGCAAGATCATCAACATGCGCCAGCGCAAAGAGCTGCTAAGACTGAGCATCAGGGATCAGCTGACCGGACTAAAGAACCGCGCATGTTTTTCGGATCTCTTAAAAGGCGTCAAGCATCAGACGGACTGCGTTCTTGCATTCATCGATCTCGACAACTTTAAAAATTACAACGATACGCTCGGACATGAGTCGGGAGACTTCCTGCTCATATGGTTCTCCGAATTGCTTTCCGAGATCGAAACTGATCGCATTCAGGTCTGCAGATGGGGTGGAGACGAGTTCCTCGTGCTCTTTAGCAATATGACAGGCGAAGAAGCTCGCTCGGTAATGGAAGATCTTCACCTCAAACTGAAAAAGAAGAACGGATTCGTTGCCGAACTCAGAACTGCTTTGGGACGCGACGTGTTCGTGGAAAAATCCAGATACCTCGATTTCTCCGCAGGTCTTTGCATAGCCGAAAATTGCATAGACTCCATCGATGACGGTCTCATGCTGCAGATTGCGGACAAGACGCTGTACGATGTGAAGCGTTCGGGCAAGGCTCGCATTGTATCGTCAGCGTACGTTAGCCATCTTAAATCTTACTGATGATTTCGATTTGAGAAAGTCCTTTCGATTCCCCGCAGGCGCGGGGATTTTTGTTTTTAGAGCATGTCGTTCTGAAAAAGAATGCGTGGACCATGCATTGAGGCATGACTTCAGGACGAAAGTCTGACAGTCATGAACGAATTAATGTTTTTGTATGCAGAACTTTGAAATTTTGCAATTGGAGCACTCCGGCCGCTGAGCTTTGCAGATGCGCCTTCCGTGAAGCAAAAGGTAATGGTGTGAATTTAACATCAGGTCGGCTGGTATGATTTTTTCCAGTTCCTCCGAAACTTTTTCGGGACGAGGATTGGAAGACAGACCGAGTCTGTGCGCCACTCGGAATACATGCGTGTCGACAGCGATCACAGGCTGTCCGAAAGCTACGTTTAATACGACATTGGCTGTTTTTGGACCCACGCCTGGGAGTTTTATGAGTTCTTCGAATGTTTCGGGAACTTGCCCGGCATGCTCATCCAGCAAGATGCGTGAGGTTTTGAAAATGTTTTGGCTTTTGCCACGCGCTAGGCCGATCTTTTTGACAAATTCGTAAATTCCTTCGGCTCCGAGTTCAATCATGGATTGAGGATCGGGGGCGGCTTGAAATAAGGCCGGCGTCGCGGCATTCACGCCTGCATCGGTTGCCTGGGCCGAAAGAATGACCGCAACCAGCAGCTGAAATGGAGTCCCCCAGTCAAGTTCCCCTTTTGGTTCTCCGATTTCCTCGGCCAGACCTGCAAAAATTGCTCTGATTCTGATCTCTTGTCTGCTGTTCATCGACTATGCGCAAGCTTCGGATTTGCGGGACTTTTGTTTTTCATCGATGGCATTCTTTGCTGCAATCAGAAGTCCAAGAACCAAGAATGCTCCAGGAGGCAGTATTGCGATGATAAAGGTCGAGTGTTCCGGCAGAACCGTAGCGTAAAAATTTTTGAAACTTGGTCCGAGAATGCTGTCGAGACCTTGGAACCACGTGCCGAATCCGATTATTTCTCTGATGGATCCGATAAACAGCAAGACTGCGGTGTATCCCAGTCCCGTGAAAAAAGCATCAAAAAAGGACAGCAGAGGATCGTTTCGCATGGCGAAAGATTCTGCGCGCCCGATGACGATGCAGTTAGTAACGATAAGCGGAATGAATATGCCGAGGGTTGCATAAACGCTGTAAAGGAATGTTTCGAGCAATATCTGAACTGTGGTTACGAGCGCGGCAATTACAAGCACGAATACCGGTATGCGCACTTGCGCCATGATTTTGGAACGGCAAGCCGATATGGTGATATTGCTAACGATAAGAACCAGCATCGTGGCTATGGCAAGACCGAGCGCATTGGTGGCTGTATTGGTTACAGCAAGGGTAGGGCACAGGCCAAGAACCTGAACTGTGATGGTATTGTTGGTCCAAAAGCCGCTTTTGAAAATTTCGAAAATAGACTGCTTTTCCATGTTTACTCCTCAGCTCCGCACGGACGAGAGTCTTTGATCGTATTGTTGTTCTGGAGATATCTGAGCAATGCGCCTTCGGCATTGACTATGGCTCGCGGCGTTACCGTTGCGCCCGTAAAGTAAGTGAAATCGCCGCCGTCTTTTTTGACAGCAAAATTGTCATACGCAAGAGACTTTCCTGAAAATTGCTTCAGCCAATCTGATTTCTCTGGCATAACGCGATCGCCAAGACCAGGGGTTTCTGTCTGTTGAGTAATAGTGACCTTCTTGATTTCGCCGTTTGCTGCTACGCCAGTCAGAAGTTCAATGGCTCCGGAATACCCTTGTTTCGTTAAGTGTCTGATGATTAATCCGACTTCTTTTCCATCTTTGGTAGCAGTGTAGTATGTGCGTACTGAACCGTCAGTTAACACGGGATCAGAGTATTCTCTGCAGCTTGCCATGATGTCGTTGTCATATTCGATGCCTGGAAGCATATTGCCCAGTTCGTTGTTCAGACGAGCGATCTCTGCCTGCTTTACGTATTCTTTGGTGCTGGCATCGACGCCGAGAATCGTCGCTATCGAAAAGAAAGTAAAAACGGCAAGACAGGTGCCTGTTTTGATTGCAAGTTTGTTTGCTTCTTTCATTAAGCCTTCTCCCCTGTCGGCTTAAGGTCTCCGAATCGTTTCGGACGAACGAGCTGGTTTATGAGCGGATTAATGCTGTTGGCTATGAGCGCGGCAAGCGCCACTGCATCTGGATAATTGCCGAAGGTTCTTATAGTGACGACAAAGAAACCCGCGATGGATGCTGAAATAACTTTGCCGAGTCGCGATGTAGGAGATGACACGGGGTCGGTAAGAATGAAGAACGCGCCCATGATGGAAGCTCCGATCATTACATGATCGAATGATTCTATGCTGGCAAACCCCAATGAAGCTCCGAGCTTATTGTAGATAAGTCCGGTGAGCAGCATCGATATCAAAAAAGCAATTGGCTGGGTAAAAGTGATAATTCCCATAAGGAACAGACATATTCCGCCAACAAGATAGGCAACGCTCAGCAAAGAACCGCCGTTGTTATTTATGGACGGGCTTAATATGTTTTTTACATAGACATGTTTCGATTTGTCTATAAGCTGCTGTTTGAATAGATTGAGCGGCGTTGCGTACGTGGAACCGTCAACATCTGCTTCGGCCATTACTGTCGTGCGTTCAGGCTCAGATGGTTCGCGAAGAAGAATTATTTTTTCAAATGCGCCTGAAATGGAATAATGCGACAGGTGTTCTATGTTAGGTTCAATCCATTGGCTCATTGGCGAAGGAACGGATATCAGCAAAAACACGTAACTTGCCATGGCAGGGTTAAAGACATTCTGTCCCAGACCACCGAACGCGTGTTTGACTATCAGTGTTCCGAACAATATGCCAATTATGGAATACCAGCAATTTAGGTATGGCGGGATTGCCAGGCAATAGATAAGAACTGTTACCTGAAGACTCCAGTCTTTAAGAGCCGTAAGAGAACTTCTTCCCCTCAAACGCATGCATAGCGCTTCAGCAGCAGATGCTGCAGAAGCGCAGATTATGAAATGCCACAAAAGTCCAAACCCGAAACACATAATGTGAACGGCACAAGCAGGAAGCAGGCAGGCAAAAGTCAGAAACATTACCCACGGTGTGCTGAGATTTTTTTTGGCGTGGGGAGAACTTTGTCGTATGAACATTTATTTTTTGTCTCCGTTGTTCTGATTTTCTTTTGCTGCGGCAAGAGCGGCTGCTTTGGCGCGAGCCAGAGCTACGGCATCCTGTTTTGCAGAATCCTCGTTTTTGCCGTTATCTTCGTTAGATGATTTTGCCTTGGCTGCGGCAAGAGCTGCGGCTTTGGCGCGGGCAATAGCCAGCGCATCCTGCTTTGCTGAAGACTCGGATTTAACCTGTTCGCCAGAATTGCCGGCATTTGCAGTTTTGGCCTTGGCGGCTGCGAGCGCTGCGGCTTTGGCGCGGGCAAGGGCCAGCGCATCCTGCTTTGCTGAAGACTCGGATTTAACCTGTTCGCCAGAATTGTCGGCATTTGCAGTTTTTGCCTTGGCGGCTGCGAGTGCTGCGGCTTTGGCGCGGGCAATAGCCAGCGCATCCTGTTTTGCCGAAGACTCGCATTTAACCTGTTCGCCCGAATTATCGGCATTTGCAGTTTTTGCCTTGGCGGCTGCGAGCGCTGCGGCTTTGGCGCGGGCAAGCGACAAAGAATCCTGTTTTCCAGAATCGGCAGCAACCTGTTCGTTGTGTTTATTTGCCGAAGTTTGCGAGGCGGCATTTTCTTTGGTGTCTGGCAAAGGAGTTGCTGCGGCAGATGCGTTCATCTGCTCGCGAGCCTTTTGCTTCAGAGCATCCATTCTTGCTTTACGTTCTTGCTCTTCTTTTTTGATGCGAGCATTTTTTTCGTCAGTGCGGAATTTGATAATTTCGCGTTCTGCTTCTGCCATTTTGCGTTTTCTGATGGCGGCGTTTGCTTTTCTGAACGTTTCGACAAGACAGATTCCGCTAGGGCAGACGAAAGAACAGCATCCGCACTCGATGCAATCTTCAAAGTTGCATTTGAGCATCGCATCAAAATTGCCGGCTCTTCCATGTGCCAACAATTCATATGGTCGAAGCTTTGACGGACATGCTCTTTGGCATTCTCCGCACTTTATGCAATTAAGCGGATTTCTTTTTGAAGGCAGTTCCCGTTCTGAAGGCGCGATTATGCAGTTAAGCGTTTTTACGGTCGGGATGTCGGAAGAAGGTGCCGTGAAACCCATCATCGGACCGCCCATGATTATCCTGTCGTTCTTGCAGGATTTATATCCGCAACGTTCGAGTATGAAATTAAGAGGGGTTCCGAGCAATATCCTGAAATTGCCTTTACGTTCGAATCCGTCGCCCGTCACGGTCACGATTCTCTCAGTGAGAGGTTTGCCATCGGCAACGGCGCGCTTTACGGCAAGCGCCGATGAAACGTTGTGCATCGTCACGCCGAAATCATTCGATCTGGCGTTGTATCCGACTTCTTTGCCTGTGATGGTCCTGATAAGAGGTCTTGCGGCGCCGGTTGGGTAAATGGTCGGGAGAACTCTTATTTCAATGTTTTGTTTGTCGGCAATTGCTGCGCGCATGCACTCGATTGCTTCAGGTTTATTGTCTTCGATGGCTATGACCGTAAGTTTCGGCTGTATGGCTTTGGCGAGAATTTCAATGCCGAGCGTTATTTCGCCTGCGCATTCGCGCATGGTTCTGTCATCAGACGTAAGATAAGGTTCGCATTCGCAGCCGTTGATGATGAGAAGTTCTGACTTATTCGCCGCAAAGTTGATTTTCCTTCCTGCCGGAAATCCTGCGCCGCCCAGTCCGACAATACCGGCATCGGATACCAGTTTGATGATCTCATGGGTTTCTGCTGCCAGGGGATCGGCTATTCCCGAGAACATAACGGACTCGTCTTTGCCGTCGGTTTTGATGACTATGCAGGGCGCCGCGATGCCTGACGGGTGGCAATCGGTTCTTCTGCCGATTTCGATGACGGTTCCCGAGGTGGGAGCGTGTACCGGAATCTGACGCGGATTTGCCGCAAGCGTCAGCGGCTGGCCTTTTAGCACGCGCTCTCCAGGTTTTACGCAGATCTCTCCCGGAGCTCCGGAATGCTGCTTGAGAGGGATGATCAATTCCTCAGGAATTCCGAGATCGGCGATGGCGCAATTATTGGTTTCGGTTTTATGCTGTTCGGGGTGGACGCCGCCATGGAATCCGAAATTTTTTCCGAGAAGAGCGTTTTCAAGAGCAGATGTCATTATTCTCTCCTCAGCGAATCGTAGTCAAAATCCCAATCTTCCGGCAAAAGCGGAGATTTTTTCATTGAAATGCATTCTTGCGGGCAAGTCTTCAAGCAAAGTTCGCATCCAGTGCATCTTGCGGATACGACCGCATTGATGCAGCCTTTGGCGCCGACGATGGCATCGACAGGGCATGCTTTTTGGCACTTTTGGCAGCCGATGCACTTTTCTTCGCAAATGTATGCCAGCTGTTTTTCTGGTTCGGCCGCGCCTTCGACAGAATCGGGACTGACTCCCATGATATCGGCTATTGCCTTTATGGTGGAAGGTCCGCCCGGGCGGCAGAGATTGATGGCGCATTCGCCTTTGGCCACGGCTTCGGCATATTGGCGGCAGCCAATTTTTCCGCATTGTCCGCATTGAATCTGCGGGAGGATTTTGTCGATGCGCTCGGCGACGGGGCTGTCTTTAACTTTGAATTTTTCGGCTGCATAGCCCAAACCCGCTCCCGCGAAAGCAGCTGCGATCGTATACGCGAGCACCGTCAGGATCATGGAAATCATTTAATCAGCCCCGCGAATCCCAAAAATTCCATAGCCATTATGCCCGCGGCCAGCATCGCGATGGGAACGCCCTTAAATGGCTTCGGCACGTCGGCTTCTTCCAATTTTTCTCGTATTGAGGCAAAAAGAATCATGACGAACATGAACCCCAAGCCTGCGCCGAAACCGTAAAACACGCTGTGTGCAAAACTGTGGTGCTGATTTGAATTGAGCAGCGATACGCCGAGCACGATGCAGTTTGTTGTGATGAGCGGCAAGTAGATGCCAAGAACTCTGTAGAGGGAAGGGTTTGTCTTGCGAACGATGATTTCAGTCAGCTGAACGACGCAGGCGATGACCAAAATAAAACTTATGGTCTT
>JAZQPH010000292.1:0-3590 GCA_045628385.1 Succinivibrionaceae bacterium | reverse complement strand
ATTGCCGTCATCATGCTGCTTATCGTCATCGTTCCTATCGTCTGGTTCTTCAAGAGCCAAAAAGAACAGGAGGGCAGGTAATGAGTTCTTCTTCACCTCAGATCAAGTCGAAATGGCGCTACCTGTTCCTCGCGCTGGGACTAGGATTTTTGTATCTGCCGATACTCGTGCTCATAGCTTATTCGTTCAATTCGTCGAGGCTTGTGACCGTTTGGAAGAGTTTCTCGTTCCAATGGTACGTCGCTTTGTTTCAGGATGACGAATTTCTGCATGCGATAGGGCTTACTCTCGGAATCGGTTTCTGCGCCGCGACCATGGCGGTAATTATCGGAACTTTGGCGGCTTTCGTGCTTGCCAGGTTTTCCAAATTCAGGACGCGCGGGATTTTTTCGTTCAGCGTGACGGCGCCGATGGTTATGCCCGACGTCATCACCGGCCTGTCGCTCCTTTTGATGTTTATTGCGGTATCAAACGGTTCGCACGCCTTTGCGGGATGGCTGGTTGAGACCTTCAATATCACCGAAGGCAGTTTCCTGCATCCGTTCGTGACGCAGCTTGACGGCTTCCCTGAGCGCGGCGTGTTTACCATTTGGGCCGCCATGGTCACATTTACTTCGGCTTACGTCGTGGTAATCGTGAGGGCAAGATTAAAGGAACTTGATTTAAGCGTTGAAGAAGCCGCGCTTGATCTCGGAGCGACTCCTTTTAAGGTATTTTTGTTCATCACGCTGCCGTCGCTCACGCCTGCCGTAATTTCAGGATGGCTGCTTGCCTTTACTCTGACGCTCGATGATATTGTCATATCGCAGTTCGTGGCTGGTCCTAAATCGACGACGCTTCCTATGCTTGTGTTTTCAAGCGTCAGAAGAGGCGTAAATCCGAAAATCAACGCCCTTGCGACGATTATCGTTTTGATTGTATCCGTTGCCGTGACGATTACTTGGTTTATGATGAGAAGAAGAGAAAAAAGGGTTCTTAAAGAAATGGCGCTGATTAAACAGTCGGGCAAATAAAAGCGATATGCGCCATAGATAAAAAAGAGAGCTTCGGGCTCTCTTTTTTATTTGATGCCGACAGAACGCAAGATGGCATCATTCTTGGTACTCTTCTATAACGCAAGTATGCTTTTTCTTGTCTTCTCCCGAAGAACGGTAGTTGACGCCAACCAAGAGGATTTTGCCTGAATATCCCTTTAAAGCTCCGGCGTAGCGTTTTTCTTTGATTTGTTTTATGGCCGTGTCTGCGGATCTGTCATGCTTGAGCTCTATTATCATCGCAGGGCGGGTGCCAGCATTTGCTCTCGGGATGAATGCAAAATCGGCAAAGCCTTTGCCTGCGGGAAATTCCCTTATGACGTTGTAATATGCCGGGGCCGTAAAATATGCCATGGTTAATACGCAGCTTAAGGAGTTTTCGTCGTTGTATTTCAGCGCTGAAGAATAAGTGTCGTGGGCCAGTTCAAGAAGTTCGGCTACTCTTTCAGCCTCTTTGTTTATGGTCGCCCTCAGGATTTCATCGCATTTTCCGATTGATTTGCTGATTTCAGACCAGATGCCCTTTTCTAAACAAAGCTGAAAAGCTTCTTTTACCTCGTAATTTGGAATATAGGCATAGCCTTCTTTGGCGTTGTAAGCAAGATATCCAAGATGTATCAATGCGGTAAGCGCTTCATTTTTTGATGATATGGAATGAAAGTCATTGGAAAAGGACTGGGTATTTATATTGACTTTGTCTCCTGCAAGAATGTTCATTACGTCGTTTTTCAACCCCTCATAATTTAGGGTTATAAACTTGCCTATGGATTCAAAAGCCGAGGTGTTTTTCCAATAAGACGAGAATTCTCGATTCTCGATGGCTTCCACGATGGAATAGGGATTGAACATATGTTCTTCATCCATGAGATAGCCGTTATACCAGCTTCTCATTGAGTCGTAGTCCATATCATATTGAATGCAGAGAGCCTTTACTTCATCCTCTGTAAATCCATAGTATTCGGTTATTGGGTAAGAACGGAGCATGGTGTACTCCCGAAAATTATTTAATGCCGATTCGTCTTCGATTTTTTTTATCGGCAAAATACCGGTTATATACCCCAATGCAAGAAATGATTTTGATTCTTCTGATTTGAATATGGCGCGAAGGAATTGCAAATACTTGTGAACTAATTCGTCATCTTTGCTGTTCCTGATGACACAATCCCATTCGTCCATAATGATGACAAACGGTGTTTTGGTTTTATTATATATGGTCAATAACGTATAACTAAAATTATCTTTATAATTTAATTGATTTCCAAAAACTTCCTTAAATTCACGATATATGTATTCAACAATTTTTTCAATTATTTGTGATTTATATGAATCAAAAAAAGTGGATATATCAAGATGAATTACGTTATATTTATTTAAATGAATTTGATAGTCTGGTTTAGATGCAATCTTTGTTCCTTCAAAGATTTTAGATGAATCGCATCCTTTGCTGTAATAAGCTTTTATCATTCCTGCCGCTAGAGATTTTCCGAATCTTCTTGCATGGCTAAGGGCAATACAATTTTTAGGCGTTAATAATTTTTTGTTTAAAAAATTTAATAAATTTGTTTTATCGACATAGATTTCATAATTTCTGTCTTTTGCAAAACTTTCATTGCCGGGATTAAAGTAATTCCCCATTACCGTCCGACTCCTAACATTCATTATCATCAGTGTTTTAGATCATAAGATACTACTTTATAAAGTAAAAATCATCTAAACAACTTGCAAAACGCAACCGATAAATAATTAAGAAGATATATTCCGCTTGCGATAATAGGAGACCGACATGAGTCAAGATGCAATTTTTGCCGTCATTCGGCACATTATGCCTGCATCGCAGCGGGCATCGTTTAAAAATGGCGTGCGCAAGCCTGGCAGCATCGACGCTTTGGGCGGAAGCGAGAAGGAAGAAAAAAGGGTCCCTGAGAGGCGCGAGTGCGATGGCGGGTCGGAGAACGGCAATGGCGTGAACGGCGAAGACCGCAAAACCGATGCCGACGGCATCGATCTTACGGTCTGAACAGGTCCGATATTTATCGGATGTCGCCCATTTCGTGGAGTTTTCTTGTCAGGGTGTTGCGTCCGCAACCGAGAAGTTTAGCGGCTTCTTGCTTGTGATTGTGCGTAAAATCGAGCGCGGCATTGATAAGAACCGACTCAAATTCAGGAACGGCCTTGCCGAAGATATCAGTTTCTCCCGAAGCAAGCGCCATCGAAGCCCATTCTCTTAATTTGTCCTGCCAGGATATCGAACTGACGCTTTCGGATTCTTTTTCCTTTGGCTTGGCGGTGTCTGTTGCAATCTCCGCTGGCAGGTCGGATACGTGAACTTCTTGTCCAGATGCCATGACGTTCAGCCAATTGCAGACATTCTGAAGCTGTCTGACGTTTCCCGGCCAAGGCAGCGCGCTAAGATAGGTTTCTGTCTCGGGGCGGAGGATCTTCGGAGCCGTGCCCATTTCTTTGGCCGCTCTTGCAAGAAACACTCTGGCAAGCGCCGGAATGTCGCCTCTTCGCTCGCGAAGAGCGGGTATGTGAATCCTGATGACATTGAGGCGG
>JAZQPH010000291.1:0-3766 GCA_045628385.1 Succinivibrionaceae bacterium | reverse complement strand
CATACGAAATTCAAGCCCGTAACATGGGTGGAATGTACAACAAGAGACAGATGTCACCTGTCGCACATCCGAATTTAGTTTGAGTAGCAAGCTATGCCAAATTTTTCATTAGCCCAATAAAGCGTAAAAATCAGCGCTTTTGGCATAATTTTTCGAAGCCGTTATATTCTTGCTTCGTAATTTGGCGCTGCGCACGATTTGCGATCTTTGTTCTTTTACGAATTTGAATGTTCTTGGTGACAATGTCTTGCTGGCCGTTGCCACAGGAACTGTACGCATCTCGGTAATTATTGGGGAACAATGGCAAGCGTTCGTCTGATTTGTCTATTCTGCTGCTAATTTCCAATTTACGTGCCCAATTAGTGATCGATGTCACATTGTCTTGCACAAATCGCCTTTGCGTTTTGTTTACACTAACAAGATCGAAGATCGGATGTCGAGATTATCCGTTTGGTTTAAGAATGCGGAAATGATGTCCGAAAATGCCCAGACACACAAAAAAAGGATTTTGTCATATGAAATTCTCAAGAACAGTTATAGCAACGGCTATTGCGTGCGCATGCCAGCAGATGGCTTATGCGGGCGAACTGTCCGTCACCAGAGTTCTCGATCAGAATACGTCAGGCAATGCCATAAGCTGCCTTGTTCTGACGGACAGTTTGGACGGATCTCCTGTTCTTAGCAATTTGCGTTCTTACGTGGCTTTAAAAAATTTGGACACGGGCAAGGAACTCATCGCGAATCCGATGGTAAACGAACGCTCTTTGTGTCTTGCCGGTCTTGAATTCGGCACCAATTACGAAGTAACTCTTAAAGCAGGTCTTAAGGCTGCTAACGGCGGCGATGCGGTTACCAAAAACGCATCATATTCTTTCAAAACGATCGACAGCAGCGAAAGCATAAGATTTTTGAGCGGCAACGTCATGGCCGCATCCGAAGGCGAGCGCAAGGTTGCTGTGGAAAGCATCAATACCGATGGCTTCCGCGTCAATCTGTTCAAGATTTCTCAGAATGCGTTCAGCGATACGGGCGTTGGCTCGATTGTCAGGTTCGGCGACGATTCGCGCTGGAGCGGCATCCAGTTAGTCTCTAAGTACGGCAAACTTTTGGGCTCGAAAGACTATGCGGTAAGCGGTCAGACAAACCAAAAATCTCTTACGATGATCGATCTCAAAGACATCTCATCGGAAGTAGGTTCAGGCGTGTACTTCCTTATGCTCACCAAAACCGATTTTGAGCCGTGCGACGAGACGGGCAGCTGCATCGACAAGGCTGACTGGTCGTACGATTCGCTCGTTCTGTTTAAGCCGATCGTAATTTCCGACATGGGCGTCACGAGCTACTCATCGCCTACCGGCATCGACGTCGCGGTGCGTTCAATTAATGATGCAAAGCCGATTTCTGGCGCGAAGGCCTCGCTTATCAGCAAATCAGGCGACGTTCTTGCGGTCGTTTCGACCGATGCAAACGGTTATGCTCATTTCGGCAAATCGGTGGCGGGAGGCTCTAAAGCGCAGCATCCTGCTGCGGTCAATGTGGCAAACGGCGATGATTTTTACAGCATTGACATTGAGCAGAACCCGCTGTTCATCGAACAAAAGGGCAGTACCGTTGCCGATTTGGACACTGAGTTCAAGGTGTTCTCGTATACAAACCGCACGCTCGTAAGACCGGGCGAAAAGGTTCTTTATGAGGCAATCGTAAGAAATGCGGCGCTCAACGCTGCCGATCTCAAAGCGGCGAAACTCATGATTTACCGTCCGGACGGCGTATTGGCCGAAGAGACGACTCTGTCAAATCCTAAGAGCGGCGCTTTTGAGCATGAGTATGAGTTTGTTAAGGGTTCTATGCTGGGTTCCTGGCGATTCGTAATCGGCATCGGAAACAAGCGCGTTCTGTCGGAAACCGTCGTGCAGGTGGACGATTTTGTCCCTAATTCGATTGAGCCCGCGGTTGTTACGAAAAACAAGATCCTTCAGGATAACCCTATGGTCGCTGTCCATGTCGACTTTACCTACGGCGCGCCAGCACCTGACATAAGCGTCGGCGGTTCTTACATCCTAAGACAGGATGAGCATCCGGTTGAGGCTTACGCGGATTATTTCTTCGGTCCTGCTCCCGACATCAGCGGATCTTATGCGCGTCAGGAAGAAATTATGGCGGGCGAGACTGGTTCAAACGGCGATTTGCTGATGAGTCTCGGCGAAATCGAAGCTGCGTCTTATCCGCGCAAAGTTAACGTTATTCTGAATTATCAGGATCCGAACTCCAAACTTTTGTACACAAGAAATGAATTTAAGCTGAAGTATGACGGCACGATGGTCGGCGTCAAACCTGGGTTCGACAAAGAAAACGTCAATATCGCCGATATGTCGGTCATTTTGTCCGATCAGAAGGGCAATCTTCAGTCCGGCAAGGTTTCGTATGCCATCTATAAAAATCATTCTTCCGGCCAGTACGTTTATACAAACGGCAGATGGAACTATGTAAGCAACGAATATCAGACGGCAGAAGCCGCGGGCGAAATCGACGTCGGAGCTGACACGAAAGCAAGAATACGTCAGGAACTTCTGGGTGGAAGCTACACGATAGAATTGAGATTCGGCAATGAAGTGACGTCTACCAGGTTCTATGTGGGATCCCGCTCCGAATTGGATTCCAACGAGCCAAACAGATTTGAACTGACCGCCGACAAGGAATCGTACAAGATAGGCGAAAAGGCCGTTCTTGAATTCGATAGTGCCTACGCAGGCTACGCGGATCTTCTGCTCGGTCTGTCAGACAAGAAAAATCTGGCGCATTTTGAAATTTCTAAGGGACACAACAAGATTGAGGTTCCTGTAACTGAAGCACTTGGCAAGGGCGGATATGCGCTTCTCACCACTTATGCCGCATCGCCAAACAAATACATGGGCGCCCAGAGAACGATAGGCCTGGCTTATCTTGCGGTCGACATGTCGGATCGCACGTTGAAAGTTTCTGCGGACATTCCGGAAACGATCAAGCCAAACAGCAGTCTTGATTTCAAGATTAAAGTCGACAATGCCGACGGCGAGACATACGCTACCGTCGCTCTCATCGACAACGGCATTTTGGCAATCAATCACCAGAAAGCGCCTGCGCCGGAAAAGAATATTTTCGGCAAGAATCCTTTCGACGTAAGCGTATATGACATGTATGCGTTCCTCATGCGCTCGGCAAGCCAGAACGGACAAGGCTATGGCGGAGACGAAGACGACGAAGGACTCGAAGCTGACACGCTTGACGGCATAACGAAGAATCTTCTGTCGTATTACACCGTTGCGGTTCCTGTAAAAGACGGTGTGGCAGACGTCCACTTCGACATTAATGACGTCAGCACTTCCGCAACGCTGATGGTCAGCGCGTGGTCTCCGAAAAAACTTGGCTCTTATAACAAGAAGATCGGCGTCAAGGATTCTGCGGTATCGAAGCTCAAGGCTCCTTATTACATGCATGACGGCGCCAAGCTGGATGCGGCTTTCTCCGTGAACAATCTTTCCGAGAAAACCGGAGCATACAAGTACGAGATTTCCTGCTCGGGCACTTTGTCATGCAATGCAAGCGGCGAAATGAATGTGGCGGCAGGCGCAATGTCCTCCGTTCCTGTTGCGATTACCGCAAAAGGCAAGGGACCTGGCGCCGTCGATATCAGCGTAACAGGCGCGGATTACGGATATAAGACACAGAAGACCATTGAAGTAATCAGCCCTCTGTCGGTCATGAGCGAGAGCAAAATTGTTGTGGT
>JAZQPH010000290.1:0-2128 GCA_045628385.1 Succinivibrionaceae bacterium | reverse complement strand
GTATAACTAATTGAATTCGGGGTTTTTATGCTGCTTAAGGGTTTCGTGGTCAATCGTCCGTCAGGAACAAAATTGCAAAACAAAAACGGCGACAAAAACAATTATTACGTTTATCACGTAATCTCCAAAGAATATATCAAGGAAAAGAAATACGTGAAAGAACAGCGCGTATGCGTCGGCAAACTTCTCGATGCCGAAGCCAACACAATGATACCCAATGAAAACTTCGGCCAATATTATCCCGATTATTTGAACAATGCTTCTGAGCTTCCCGAGCCTCCCGCATTTTCCGATGTTTTAAAAGCGGGCGGAATTGCGGCGATTCGTTCAATTCTTGATTCCGAAGGATTGCACGAAACTTTGTCAAAAGTTTACGATTCCGATACCGTTTCCGATATTGAAAATATTCTCGCTTATATAACGCTGGGACAGTCGGCTTCTTTTCAGCATTACCCGTCTTTCATGCGCAATCATCTGTGCGAAGATTCAAAAATCATAGGCGATTCCCATATAAGCTCCTTATTGTCCGAATCGATAAACGAAATTACGATAAAAGACACAATAAGGGAATGGAACAGTCTGCGCGACAAATCAGACTGCGTTTATGTCGGATATGACAGCACTAATTTCAACACATGCGGCGGAGGCATTACTTTCGCCGAATTCGGAAAGGCAAAAGACGACCCGTCGCTCAAGCAGGTCAACTTCTCCATGGCAGTGAGCCAGAAGGACACGACGCCGCTGTTTTACGAGCTGTACAAGGGCAGCATCGTGGATCTGAGCCAGTGCGGGCGCATGGTCGGGCAGATGCAGGATCTCGGATACAGGGACATAGGATTTATCCTGGACCGCGGCTGCTGCACCATAGACAACATAAGGCATCTCGACGACGCCGGCTATGATTTCATGATGATGGCCAAAACGGGAACCAAGGCTGTTTCCGACGTCATAAAAGCGCACGGCGCCGAGGCCAAAGACATTGCTTCAAATTACCTTCCCGAGTGCGACGTTTGCGGCGTGACGGTCAAAGGAAAACTCTTCGAAGGCGACGCAAAAGACCGCTATTTTCACGTCTATTACGACGAACGCAGGGCAAGCGATTCGAGAATGAATTTTGCCGCCAAAATATGCAAACTCGAAAACGAATTAAAATCTCTCGTCGGCAAAAAATTAAGAGCAAACGCAAATCTTGACGATTACAGGGATTATTTTGATTTGGAAATCCGAACCGAAGAAAACACCAAAAACTCGAAGAAAGAACAATATCTGGACGGATATTCCAAAAAGACCGAAAAAATAAAAGAACATCTGGATATGCTCGGATATTTTGTTCTGATCACGACGAGGCCTCATACCGCCGAGGAAGCTTTGACGATATACAGGGGACGCGACAGCGTGGAGAAATTATTCCGAAGCATAAAAAGCGGAATGGATTTTGACACTCCCGGCGTTCACAGCGACAAAACTTTGATATCGAAAATTCATTTAATGTTTTTGTCGGCGATAATTTGGAACAGGCTTCTGCAAATATCCAGGGCAATAAAAACCAAAACTTCCAATAGAAAGGATTTTACCGTTCCCGGAATAATAGATCAGCTCGAAAGCATCGAATGCATCCGAAAAAATACTTCGGGTTATTTGCGCAAATATGCTTTAACAGCCAAACAAAAATTAATTTTGGAACAGCTGTCCATTACCGAACAGGATATTGATACGGCCATAAACAAGTTCCGGGGCTGACGAGATCTAGTTACACTTTTGGAAAAAGTTTACGTGACAGAGCGGAAAAACGGCATAAGCATCATGCAACAAAACCCGCCGGCGTACCCGGCGGGTTCTTTTTTAGATGTTCTTGAAATAAAAAATTCCGCATTGGGATGCGGAATCGGACGCTAATCAAGATATAGCAAAGACAAGGCGTCTTGAGGATTTTTACCGAACGCAAAAATTAATTCGATTCGCCGTCCAGCGATATGCGGCTTGCGACTGCCCCAGACTGCTCTTTATATTTGGCGTCTTTTCTTGTGTTGTACGGATTCTTGCAAGGAGACGACAGGCACTCAAAATTCAAAGCGCCGATACACATGAAGTCGGAGGCCAAGCGGTCTTAGGAAGACAATACACCAGT
>JAZQPH010000289.1:0-9066 GCA_045628385.1 Succinivibrionaceae bacterium | reverse complement strand
CGGCCAAAGAAGCAAACCAGGAACGATTGTCGTAATAGATCCAGAAAAAGCCGCGAAAGCCGCAACAGGTGAAGGCGTCAAATTCGTGCACCAGGCAAAACCCCAGATATACACGATAAAACCGATAAAAGGCGAAAACGTCGTTGTGGCCGAGAATTTCAAACTTAGGGAAGAATGGATTCCCGGAGCAGGAAAAGACTCGGTTGTCGGAGTAAACACGCCAATAACCCACAAAATTATTTTTTCCGCCGATAATGCGACGTCGCACTCATTCCCGCGACTTAAGTCGGAAGGAACCGTCTATTACAGCGCCTACGAAGATAAAGAAGAGATCAAAGAGACTTATGATCCTCGCACGGGAAAATTGCATGCGGAGCTGACTATTTATCAGATATATGTGCCGCTTAAAAACATGAATCTGAAATTTGAACCGTTCAATATCAACGCTGTATCCAAAAAAGGAAACGAATATACCATGAACGTGTATTCGCTTACTTCTCCGGCTTTTAGCGTTATAAACGAAGACAATACTTCCTATACGTTCAAAAACCAGCAGCAGGGCAGAAATATCCTGATTGCGGCATTGGCGGTCATCGCAACCATGCTTCTGTGCTGCATCGCTTACCTTTGCTATCTGTACAGGCTTATAAATATCGATCCTCTTATAAACTGGTTCGAGAAGAAAAAAGCAAAATCAGAATTTATTAAAAAATTCGACACCAAAAATCCTGTAAAGGCCTATAAACAGATAATTTCTTTTGCAAAAACTCTATTAGGAAATAATATATCCGGATTCGAACAACTTCCGAATTACGAAAAATATAAAGATTCCCTGACAGAAATATCTGAAAAACTCTGGAATAACTCAATGATTGCCAATGCCGGCGAATATGACGGCTCAAAATTTAAAAAACAATTAGGAAAATTTTGCAAAGAACTTCAAAAATTTTCATCAAATTCGAACTTAAGACACAACAAAAAAAAGACATTAATATAAGGATAATAGAAAATCTCAACAATATAGTTTTTTTATATGCTTGCTTATATTATTTCGTTTTGCTAATATACAGATCGTTGATTGGAGAGAAATCATGAGTGAATCTTTTTCTTTTGTGGCACGCCAGCCCATTCTTAACGAAAAAAAAGAAACTTACGCTTATGAATTGTTGTTCAGACAAGGTTTGACAAACGCATTTCCGCAGATTTCCTCCGAAAAAGCAACAACAACGCTTTTAGCCGAACAGTTCCTAAGTCAGCCTATTGAATCGCTGGTCGGCGATAAAATAAGTTTTATCAATTTTCCGTATTCTCTGATTCTCGACGGCATCATTTCAACTTTGCCAAAAGATACCGTCGTTATTGAAATACTCGAAGATGCGACCCCAAATCAGGAATTACTGCAAAGCGTCAAACAGCTCAAAGATGACGGTTACAAACTGGCTCTTGACGATTTCACTCTTGAGCCAGAATGGGATAAATTCCTTCCATTTGTCGATATTATCAAATTCGATTGGCGTCTTACCTCCCATGACGATATCAAGAACTATATTTCTGGGCATGAAGAATTGCTTGGACATATCAGACTTCTTGCTGAAAAAATTGAAACTCAGGAAGAATTTGAAGATGCTAAATCGCTTGGCTTTACCCTATTCCAAGGATACTTCTTCAGCAAGCCTGAAGTAATTAAACAAAAAACTCTGTCTTCCAATCAGCTGACGCTCACTCAGATGCTTTCAGAAACTGTCAAGGAAGATGTAGATTTCAATAAAATTGCTGATATTATGATGCGAGATCATGCTCTCGCATACAAGATGCTCCGCTACGTAAATAATATTAATTATGGCGGAAATGAAATTAAAAATTTTCAGCATGCTTTGTCTTTTTTGGGTAAAGATAATATCAGACGTTTCATAAGCCTCGTTTATGCAACAAGCATCGGTCAAGGTAAACCAGACGAACTTTCAAGACTAAGTCTTGTTCGAGCAAAATTCTGTGAAATGATTGCTGAAAAACGCAAAAGATACGATCCTCAGGATGCGTTCTTCTGCGGTCTTTTCTCATTGCTGGACGCAATGATGGATAAGCCAATCGGAGAAATTATTGCGGAAATTCCAATTAAACAAGAAATTAAAGACGCAATACTTAAGAAATCCGGAGAATTGGCTTTCTATCTCGGTCTTGTAAAAGATTATGAATCTCTCTATTGGGAACGTGTGTATAAGCGAATAGCGCAGATGGGAATGAAAGATCAGGACGTCATCGATATATATACGAAAGCAACCCAGTGGACTCAACAGGTTCTTAATGGCTGATAATTTATTGGCTAATTATTTATAACATCAACTGAGTAAATCGGAGAAATATACATGGCACGCAAACCAAAAGCATGGAATATCGACAAAATTAAAGAACTCGTTTCAAGAATTGCCGATGATCAGCTTGACAACGTTATTGAACTTATCGGACAGGAAAAGACCAAGCGCGCAGAATCTGGTCAGAAGCTCGAAGAAGAAATCCGTAACGTTTATGCTCGCACTCTCGAGACTCTCAGAGGCGCAGGCATGGAAGAATCCAAAGCTCAGGCCGCAGCAAAGGCCGCAGCAGACACTCTTCGCGCAGAAAAGTCCAAGAAGGGCACTCGTCCTAAGAAAGCTCCAAAATATCGCATAATCGACAGCGAAGGCAAGGAAGTTACCTGGTCTGGCCAGGGACGCAAGCCAAATGCAATTCAGGCAGCGCTCGACAATGGCGCTAACCTCGAAGACTTCCTCATTTAATAAGGCTTCTTAGGTGCTGCCGCTTCTTATTATCAACGTAACGATAGCGGCTTATCACATCTTAGGGGTTTGCGGTTACGCTGCTGAGCTGAATCCGCAAACCCCATCTTTCATTTCCTTGATGTTCGGAAATTTCTACCATCTCGGAACAACGCATCTCCTTATGAACATTGCCGCGCTTGATTTCATGTATTGGGCCCGGCCTGTAAAAAATCCCTGGTTTGCGGGACGAGATGCCTGGATATTCCTTACCTGCTTCTTCCTATGCAATATAGTAATAAACCTTCTTGAAGCGTTTGACTTTGCTGGAAAGCACTGGGATCGGTTCAGCGGCATATCCGGCGTGAATTATTTTGCCTATTTTTATATCGCCGTGCTGTGGCTGCGCCTTGACGTTGTCTTCGGCATGCTGGGTTTTCTATGCGGCGTGGCACTCGTTCTTTTGTCATTTACTCATCCAAATATGTTCGGCAACCTTAGCGGAAGTGAAAGCGTCGCAACAGAATCGCATGCATACGGGGCCGTTCTTGGAATATTTGCCGGCACTTTTATCGGTTTTTGGCTACCAAAATTGCAAAAGGCCCGCGATAACGCAAAGGACAAATAAAAAACGGATCAGATGATCCGTTTGGCTTGCTAATCCGAATAATTTTATTCTTTTCTCATGAAACCGAGGATATCTCGGCTATTACAGATCTCAGCGAGGCCTGAGGATCTGCAGCTTTAGTAATCGGTCGTCCGATCACCAGGTAAGTCGAACCTGCGGAAATAGCCTGAGACGGCGTCATGATGCGAACCTGATCGCCAACATCCGAACCAGCAGGTCGGATTCCCGGAGTCACAAGAGCAAAATCATTTCCGACAATCTTCCGAAGCATTGATGCTTCGCGCGCCGAGCAGACGACGCCGTCAAGCCCGCAGTCTTTGGCAAGGAGCGCAAGGTTAGTAACCTGCTCTTCGATAGGTCTGGTTATGCCGATGGCCGCAAGCTGCTCGGCATCCATGCTGGTGAGTACCGTTACGGCTGTCAACAGGGGACGTCTGCCTTTAAAGTTTGCCAAGGCTTCTGCCGCAGCTTTCATCATTTTAGGACCGCCGGATGCATGCACGTTAACCATCCATACGCCCAACGATGCAGCCGCTTCAACAGCGCGAGCAACGGTATTCGGAATATCATGAAATTTCATATCGAGAAAAACGTCAAATCCGAGCGAGCACAGATGCTTTACGAATTCAGGACCGAAATGCGTAAACATCTCCTTTCCGACCTTTAATCTGCATAAATCAGGAGTCACTGAAGAAACAAAACTAAGAGCTTCGTCTTTATCGGCATAATCCAGTGCCACAATAACTGGTGAACCTGTCATAATCAATCTCCCTCGAATCCCTGAACGGGCTTAATCGTATTCCACTCGCCGCACTTAGGACAGTGCCAGAACATTATTCTCGTGGCAAAACCGCAATGGACGCAATTGTATGTATTAATTTTGGCAATTTCTGCATTAACAAGGCTCATGAGGAAGCCTATTTTTGCTTTAGAGTTTGGCTCGTCGGTATTGCGGATCTGAAACTCCATAAGTTTTGAAAGAAGTTTGAGCGAAGGTCTGTTGCGCATCTGCATGAGAAGATAATCAAACGCCTCATCCTGCGACGATATCCATTTGAGTTCCGCAATTTCTGTAATGAGATCTGCAGACGATGAGCCAACGCTCCACTTTTCCAAAACATTCAGATAGCGTTCGTTGTCTGCGGGAAGAGAATAACATTTTCTCAGTTCCGGCACGGCAAACATGATCATATCAGGAGCTTTGCTAGGTATTTCCGAAAGTTCTTCCAAAGCATCGTCGGCAAGCCCGTCGGACAGATATATCCCGGCAAGAGACGTCATGGCGCGAACAGAAGAAGGATCGGATGAAAGCGCCGATTTGAAAAGAGCTACTGCCGTAGACTTCTCTCGGGAAAGCAAAGCGCGCTGGGCTTTTTCGCAAAGAAAATGCGAATATACTTCGCGCGAATAATGTTTTGGCAGCACGCGCCTGTATCGATCGACAAGGCTAATCGCACTGTCCCATTCGCAAAGCTGCTGGTGAATTTTGATAAGCAGAATGCAGGCTTCTGAGATAAAACGCTGCCCTTTCAGCAGTTCTTGAAGCAATACTGACGCATTGTCGAACAGACTGAATTTAATCAAATCCCTCGAGAGTTCCAAAGTGGCGAGGTCGTGCTCGGCGGAACTCAATTTTCCGGCAAGCATAGCTTTATGTATGGCTATTGCTTTATCAATCTCGCCCTGGGAGCGGTAAACCTGGGCAAGCGCTATTCCAGCATCGAAACTGTCGCCTTCGCTCCCTTCGAGTATTTTTACCAGGATATCGGAAGCTTTGGCTTTGGGGGCTTTAGATTTTTGAGTGAGAAGATATCTTACGCCAGACGCTATATTCTTCGAGCGAACGGCATGTTTTTCACTGGAATCGCGCATAGCCCTGCCGTAACCCATAAACCAGCCGTAAACAACGGCTACAGGCAAAAGCAGGACAATAAATTCAATCATGCGCGGCGAAAGAGGTCCGTATCATGTCGCCTATTTGGAGGCAGACTCAGCGGAATTTATGATTACCGATTTGCTGAACTTTGGCTGTTTTTTGGAAAAAAGTCCCAAAAAACCCCGGAAAGCCTTAAGAAGCAATCCCAATAGCAAAGCAAGCGTAAAACCGAAAAGCATCGAAGACGATACCAAAACGGCAACAGTCGTCTTTGCGGTCATAAAAAGGAGATTTACTTCAACCTCTGAAGTGTTCGAGAAACCGAAATAAAGCCCCAGCACTGCCAAAAGAGCAAGCAATACCAGCACAAAAATCATCTTGAACATGGAAAAACCAGACTGATCAAATACATTGACATTATACAACATGCCAGTCTGACGCCACCAATACCGGCATGTGCAAATTAATTAAGAGCCATCTTGATAAGTCTTGAAGGCTTATAATTGAGACTGACGCTTTCTTCGACTTCCACGCCCTCTCCCGTTCTGGGATTATGCTTGTGTCTGGCAGGACGGCTTTTGGGCTTTATCGTGCCAAAGCCTCTTATTTCAAGAGAATCTCCGGAATAAAGCCTGTCAGCGATATGCTCGAGAATGTGGTTTGTCATCTCAATGATTTTTTCTTCGCCAAGATCTGGATGTTTGGCGGCAAGAGCGGCAAGAAGTTCTGATTTGGTCATAATCTATCTCTATTATTATGATTATTAGTCGAAATCCGAAAAAAATGCCCTCAGCAGAGGGCATTTTCAGCGATTTAAAACTGCAGCGAATTATTCGCCCTTGGCAGCCTTGAATGCTTCTGCGAAAGCATTGGTCTGGACTTCCTTCGCAGCTGCGTTGCCGTCCTTAACCTTCTTCATGGTTTCTTTCTGCTCGTCTTCCATCATTGCGCGGATAGAAAGAGAGAGCTGACGGTTCTTGCGATCGATGCCAACATAAGCGGCTTCAATCTGCTGACCTTCGGAAAGAACCTGCGTTGCGTCATCTACGCGATCAACGGAAATGTCGGATGCGCGGATGTAGCCTTCCTGGCCGTTTTCGAGAGTAACGATAGCGCCGCGTGCGTCAACCTTGGTAACGGTAGCGGTAACTTTTTCGCCCTTGCGGAACTCATTGCCGCCGAGCGGATCGCTTTCAAGCTGCTTGATGCTGAGAGAAACGCGTTCCTGCTCTGGGTGTACCTGCATAACAACAGCGGTAACTTCGTCGTTCTTCTTGTACTTGTGAACAGCCTGCTCGCCTGGTTCGTTCCAAGAGATGTCGGAAAGGTGAACAAGACCGTCGATTCCGCCGTCGAGACCAACGAAAATACCGAAATCGGTGATGGACTTGATCTTGCCGGTAACCTTGTCGTTCTTGCTGTACTTCTTGGCAAACTCTTCCCATGGGTTTGGCTTGCACTGCTTAAGACCGAGGGAAATGCGGCGGTTGTCGGAGCTGATTTCAAGAACCTGTACTTCAACTTCGTCGCCGACGTTGACAACCTTGGATGGGTGAACGTTCTTGTTGGTCCAATCCATTTCAGAAACGTGAACGAGACCTTCAACGCCTTCTTCGATTTCAACGAAGCAGCCGTAATCGGTAAGGTTGGTAACCTTGCCGCTGAGCTTGAGACCTACTGGATAGCGTTCGCTGATATTTACCCATGGATCTTCGCCGAGCTGCTTGAGACCCAAAGATACGCGACCGCGTTCGCGATCGTAGCGGAGAACCTTAACCTGCACGGAGTCGCCGACATTGACGATTTCGGATGGGTGCTTAACACGCTTCCAAGCCATATCGGTGATGTGGAGGAGACCGTCTACGCCGCCCAAATCGACAAATGCGCCGTATTCGGTGAGGTTCTTGACAGTACCCTGGCGAACCTGGCCTTCCTGAAGTTCAGCAAGGAGAGTTTCGCGCTCGGAGGAGTTTTCTGTTTCGATAACAGCCTTGCGGGAAACAACTACGTTGTTGCGCTTCTGATCGAGCTTGATAACCTTGAACTGAAGTTCCTTGCCTTCGAGGTCGATGGTATCGCGAACTGGACGAACGTCAACAAGCGAACCTGGCAGGAATGCGCGGATGCCTTCGATCTCGACGGTGAAGCCGCCCTTGACCTTGCCATTGATAACGCCGGTAACAACGTTCTTCTCTTCGAAATCTTTCTCGAGTTTCTTCCATGCTTCGTCGCGCTTTGCTTTTTCGCGGGAAGCAGTGGTTTCGCCGTAGCCGTTGTCATTAGCCTCAAGGCTTACAGGAACCATGTCACCGACTGCGACTTCGAGTTCGCCAGCCTTGTTCACGAATTCCTCGCGAGGAATGAAAGACTCGGACTTGAAGCCGAGGTCAACAACAACGAACTTGGAGTCGATAGCAACGACTTTGCCTTCCTGAACGGAACCCTGTGCTGGTTCGTTGACGTTGAAAGAGTTTTCAAAAAGTTCTGCGAAAGATTCAGTAGTCATAAAAATCTTAATTAAAAGTAAAAAAAGTCCGCCGGCATTCATTGCCTCAACGGGTCAAATAAACAAGCCGCCTTCCGTGGCGAGTTCTCGCCGGTCAGCAAATCTAGACCGACGCGCCATATTACCACCGTATTAAGCGGTCCGCAATCAAAAAGCGGGCGCATTCTCAACTATTTATTCAACTATTTATTGGCTGGTTTGATGCCTTTGGACGCCGCAAGCTCGAGCACGCGCTCAGCCACTTCCAAAATGCCCATATCGGATGAATCGACGGTTATTGCGTCCTCGGCAGGAACAAGTGGAGCAATCGGGCGCGTCCTATCTCTCAGGTCTCTTGCTTTGATGTCGGCCAGTATGGCTTCAAAATCAGCCTCGAGGCCCTGAGCTGACATCTGGCCGACGCGTCTCTTGGCGCGAACCTCGGCGGAAGCATCGAGAAAAATCTTAAGAGTGGCATTCGGGAACACGACGGTTCCCAAATCTCTTCCGTCGCCTATAAGACCGGGTTCTTGCATAAAATCGCGCTGACGCTGCAATAAGGCGTCTCTTACTGGCTGGAGCGCGGCCACTTTGGAAGCCGCTGCGCCGATTTCTTCATTGCGAATTTTGCCGCCGATATCCACGCCCGAAAGGATCGGCGTGACGCCGCCTTCAATAACTTCAAAACTCAAATCGAGCTTCGATGCGAGTTCGGCCAGCGCCACGGCATCCTCGAGGCTTACGCCCTGCTGCAAAGCCGCATAGCCCAAAACGCGATACATTGCGCCGGAATCTAAAAGGTTATAGCCTAATTTTTCGCCCACGATGCGGCATACGGTGCCTTTTCCGGAACCGCTTGGTCCGTCAACAGTTATTACAGGAATCATACAAGCTCCAAACATTAATCTTAGCGCTCGGGTGTGCCTCTTAGCCCTAGCCTGCCGTACTGATAGTATAATCATCACCGGAGGCATATATGAGCCAGATCGAACTTAAAACGAAAGCAAAACTCCCGACCCTCTTCGGAGATTTTACCATCGTGGGTTTTGTCGACAACAGCGACGGAAAAGAACATGTTGCGCTCGTCATGGGCGACATCGGCGGAAAAGACCCAGTTCTTGCGAGAATTCATTCCGAATGCCTTACGGGAGATACGCTTTTCAGCATGAAATGCGACTGCGGTTTCCAGCTCGAAGCGGCCCTCAAAAAAATTTCTGAGGCCGGGCGCGGCGTTCTTCTTTATGTTCGCCAGGAAGGACGTGGAATCGGCCTAATCAATAAATTAAGAGCATATGAGCTTCAGGACCGCGGCCTTGGTGTG
>JAZQPH010000288.1:0-3902 GCA_045628385.1 Succinivibrionaceae bacterium | reverse complement strand
CCCGTGAAACTTCCGTGAAAGCAATACGCAAAGACGGCGGCGGCGACAGACAAAATCGCCATATTGCCGCTTATGAGTTTGTTCAAAATTGTAAACATGTCTGCCTTTCCAAAAATTTTTTAGTCTCACGGAACATCACGTTATATTAACAATGGATCGTGCAGACTTGCGAAATTTAACAATGGATCGTGCGGACTTGCGAAATCAACTTTTGCGTTTTGCCGCATTATGCACTGCAGGCGAACGGTTCGCATCATCAAAATTTCTCTCACGCGGTAGGTCCTTTGGGAAAACCATTCACTCATGAATTTTCAAAGTTCATCCGAAAAACATATAGCCGATGAGAATCGATGCGATCATCGATGCAAAATCCGCAAATAACCCGGCCCAGACGGCATAGCGGAATTTTTTTATGCCCACCGAGCCGAAATACACGGCAAGAACATAAAACGTCGTTTCGGTCGAGCCCTGCATGACAGAGGCTATTTTTCCCTGGAATGAGTCGACGCCGAACGTCTCAAACACATCGAGCATCATGGCTCGGGCGCCGCCGCCCGAAAACGGATGCATCATGGATACGGGAAGAGCATCGACAAACTCTGTTTTTTCGGTAAATAGCGCCATAAGCCAGCGGATCGCATCCAAAAGGAGATCAAGAAGTCCGCTTGCGCGCATCAGCGCCACGGCTCCCAGCATCGCGACGAGATACGGCAGGATGTCGATGCATATTTTGAATCCTTCTTTCGCCCCGTCCGTGAAATCTTCGAATATCGGACGTTTTTTGCATAAGCCGAAGGCGATGATTAATCCGATTACAAGCAGTACGGCTCCGTTAGACAAGCCTGTCGACTGAGACACGAGATCGGCTCCCGCATACGAAGCCCAGAGCCCGATGGCGGCAATGAGCCCAAGCAGTATCGATCCCGCCAGGATGAGCGGAGCCTGAAAAATTTTCAGCTTCTGGGCTACGGCGACAAAAGAAAATCCCGCGATCGTCGAGCATAGCGTCGAAAGAAGAATCGGCAAAAATACTTCCGTCGGGCTTGCGGCTCCGTATTTGCTTCGGTACAGGAAAACCGCGATCGGGAATATCGTGACGGACGACGTGTTGAGCACGAGGAACATGATTTGGCTGTCGCTTGCCGTGCCTTTGTTCGGATTGATGCTTTCAAGATCCTTCATCGCCTGAATGCCGAGCGGCGTTGCGGCATTGTCAAGACCGAGCATGTTGGCGCTAAGATTCATGCTTATTGAGCCGAGGGCAGGGTGGCCTTTGGGAACCGACGGCATGATGACGCGGAAAAGCGGCGACAGAAAATTTGCGAGGATGGACGTAAATCCCGAGCGTTCCATGATTCTGGACAGCCCGAGCCAAAAACACATCATGCCCGAAAGACCGATGACGATTTCCGTGGAGGTTCCTGCCGATTTGAAAAGGCTGTCCAGCGAGGCGCCGAGAGAAAAGTCCGAGCCGAATGCGCATCTGATGAATGCACAGAGAACGGCGGACAGAATCATTGCTCCCCAAATCCAATTAATCATTTAAAGTCCTTATGCCGCGGATATGGCGGCCGCGTCTTGATCGTGAACCCGAAGAATGCGTGAGCGCGCTTGGGCTTTGCTAAATCCGCAGGTTGTAATTTATGCTGATGCCGGCGTTTTGACAAATAAAAGCGCCGCCCGAGGCAGCGCAAAATATGCAAAACACCGTTTGATGCAGCACCTACAGCCAGCCCTTCTTTTTGAAGTACAAATAGGTGAAGAACGCAGAACCAATCATGAGTCCAACCGAGAAAGGATAGCCGAATAACCAGTCAAGCTCCGGCATATGCGCGAAATTCATGCCGTAGATGCTAGCAATCCATGTCGGCGGCATGAACACGACCGCCGCGACCGAGAAGATCTTGATGATCGAGCTTTGCTGCAGGTTCGTAAATCCCATCGCCGCATTGAGCTGGAAACCTATTTTGTCGAACAGGAACTGCGTGTGCGGAAGCAGCGATTCGATATCGTTAAGCGCCTCGTCGATGGACTTTTTGGTCTGCGTGTCGATAAGCGAAGAGAAAACGCGTTTCACGTAGCGCAATGCTCTTCTTGTATCGTTGAGCGCCATTTGGATCTGCGAGCAGGTCTGTTCCTGAATCACGAGTTCTTTCAGCATTGATTTGATGACATCGCCGCCCGTCATGACCTGATTTGATGTTTCTTCAAGAGCCGCGTAGCTGTCTTCGATGAGATCGGAAAGATTTTCGATTTTCAGATCCTGAAGCTCCAGAAAAATATCCAGATGGCTGCTGATGCCTGCCTGATAGCCGCGCATGTAACGGCGGAACAGACGGATCACGCTCACTTCCTCTTCGTGGAAAGAGAGCATCATATTGTTTCTTATGTTGAAAGATACGTTGACGCCGTCGGTGCCGATGCTGGTGTCGCTTACCTCTTCAGACTCTTCTTTGGGCGCGGTTCTTCGCTGCGGAAACAAAGAAAGAATGTGGACGCCTTCCTTGTCCTGGTAATAACGGGACGACGCTTCGATGTCATCGAGATCGTCTTCGTCGGGAACTTCGGTCACGAACAGGTTCTGCAGCCAATTTTTTTCCTCTTCGGTGGACTCGCAGACATCTATCCAGACGGTATGATCTGGAAGCGCGTCGCCCGCTTCCAATTCTTTGACTTGGAGGATTTGATTGTCTAACGTATAGGCAGTGATCATAAGTCCTCCATTTGTTCTGAATATTCTGAATCAAGAAGAAAATGCTCCAATTTGGGGCATTTTGCCAAGGCATACCAAACCCGTGGCGAGTATACCACACCAAGAGTGGTCTTTTTGCGAATTTCGGGCACTCGTCGCGCCTCATAACTTGCAATTTGACGCTCCCATGCTAATAATTAGCAAGTTTAGCAACCCATATTTAATAATTTAGTGTAATTGGACGGATTCCATGGGAAACCTGATTAAGCCTGAGGGCTACGCGCCGCTTCTTGACGTCAAACATACGGAACAGGGCATCAAAAAGATCAAAGATTTCTTTCAGCTCAATCTTTCGACCGAACTTCGTTTGAGCCGCGTCACCGCGCCTCTTTTCGTTCTCAAAGGTCTCGGCATCAACGATGACTTAAACGGCGTCGAACGAGCCGTATCGTTCCCGATTAAAGATCTGGGCGATGCGCGCGCCGAAGTCGTTCATTCCCTTGCAAAGTGGAAACGTCTTGCTCTCGGCGAAGCAGGCATCCAGCCGGGCAACGGCATCTACACCGATATGAACGCAATCCGTTCGGACGAAGAACTCGACAATCTGCACTCTCTTTATGTCGATCAGTGGGACTGGGAAGCCGTCATCCGCCGCGAAGACAGAACCATCGAGTTTTTGAAAAATACGGTTGAACGCATTTACGCGGCCATCCGCAGAACCGAATATCTGACTTGCGAGACTTACGACTGCATCAAGCCGTTCCTTCCTGAAAAGATTACTTTCGTCCACACCGAAGATCTTCTTGCGATGTACCCGGACATGACCGCCAAAGAGCGCGAAGACGCGATTTGCAAGAAATACGGCGCGGTCTTCCTCATCGGCATCGGCGGAAAGCTTTCAAACGGCCAGAAGCACGACGGCCGCGCCCCCGATTATGACGACTGGTCGACGGTCGCAGAAGACGGCAAAGTCGGTCTCAACGGCGATATCCTCATTTGGTACCCCGTTCACAACACATCTTTTGAACTTTCCTCGATAGGCATCCGCGTCGATGAAACTTCGCTCGTGCGTCAGCTTGAAATCGAAGGCTGCCCTGAGCGCAAAGAACTGTACTTCCACAAAAATCTCCTGGCAGGAGAATTGCCTCTGTCCATGGGCGGCGGCATCGGCCAGAGCCGTCTGTGGATGGTCCTTCTTCACAAGGCTCAT
>JAZQPH010000287.1:0-43926 GCA_045628385.1 Succinivibrionaceae bacterium | reverse complement strand
CCGTTCTGAGCACGCTACCCCATCCGCCGATCTCTGTTCCATGTTTTGGTATACTTAACAGAATAGGTGACGTTCGCTGGGGCGTGCGTCATCATACGCAAACAGCGAGAGGCACACAGTATGAACGGTTTTGAACCGATTGCACCGCAAATGAAGGAATTTGAATCTCGACTCATCGAGTATTCAAAATCCGATAACGAATCGGTCAATATGGTTTCTGAACACATTTTGACAAGCGGCGGCAAAAGGCTTCGTCCGTTTCTGACGCTGTTGTTTGCCAACATGCTCGGGTATAGCGATCGCCACATGGGTCTTGCCTGCGCGGTCGAACTAATGCATGCCTCATCGCTGCTGCATGACGATGTCGTAGACGAATCGTCAATGAGAAGAGGCAAACCCACAGTCAACTCCAAATACGGAAATCCTACCAGCGTTTTGGTAGGCGACTATCTCTACACCAAATCTTTTTCGCTCCTTCTAAAAGATGGTAATGACGCGCTCAACAAGGTGCTCATCAATACTATGAAAATCATGACAGAAGGAGAGATTAAGCAATTGATGGAAAGTCACGACGTAAACGTTTCCGAAGATTCATATTTCAAAATCATCAGAGCCAAAACATCGAGTCTCATAGAAGTCGCCTGCGTTTCCCCAGCGCTCGTGACTCTTGGCGAAGATCATCCCATGACCCTTGCCTGCAAAGAGTACGGCCACAGGCTGGGAAATGCTTTTCAGATCACCGATGACGTCATCGACTATATTTCCGACAGCGCAGTCATGGGCAAAAATGCCGGAGATGATTTTTTGGAAGGAAAACTCACGCTTCCGCTGATACACTACCTTCAGATTGCAGAAAAATCCGACAGAACGAGCCTTATCGATCTTCTGACGACAGAATCCGATTCGGCAGTATCTGCAAGACGGACCGCATTTTCCGAGATCAGAAAGAAACTTATAGAATCAGGAAGCATAGATTATTGCATCAAAGCCGCGAAGGAACAGACAAAGCTGGCCAACGAAGCTCTTTATCCGTTCAAAGACAGCATATATAAAGAAAGGCTCAAAGAAATATCAGCTTCGATCGTCAGCAGGCTGAACTGATTGACCAAGATACAGATTTCTCTCCTGAAGCAAATCTTTAATCTTCGGCAGTCTTCCGCGCGCAATCAAAAAATCCGCCAGTTTGCGTTCTGACGAGTTAATCAGGAACTCTTCGGAAACTCCTGCCGCACTCAAGTATTCATACCCTTTTTCAAAATCTCCGACCGACCACGGACAATGAGCGTCCGAGCCCATGCAAAGAACGGCTCCCGCCCTGTGCGCCTTCTTGATTAATTCTACGGTTACGGATTCCGAACCCGTGCGGGATGTTTTGCTGCTGTTAATCTCAAGAGCAACTCCGCTTGAAACAGCCGCCTCGACAACTGCATCCGCATCAATCAGCGCCAAGGGATTGGCTGGATGCGAGATTATGTCGACTTTTCCTGATTCAATGGCCTTTACGAGCGCGAAGGTATTTTCATCGATGCTCGCCGATCGCGGCATGACAGGATGATGCAGCCCCGCCATCACAAAATCAAGCATTCCAGAAGTGGTGTCGTCGCAATCGATGCTGCCGTCAGGCAAAATGTTGGCCTCTATTCCCCGCAAAATAGCAACGCCGTTGGCTATTCTCGGAAGACAGCGCATATTTCTGTAATGCCAGACATGCGCTGGAGCATCCGGCACGGTCAGACCGTGATCGGTTATTGCGATCATGCTAAGGCCTCGGCGCGCCGCTTCCGTCACATTCTCATAAACAGTTCCGTACGCATGCGAACTGGCTATCGTGTGAGTGTGAAGATCGATTCTGATGCTCAATGCCTGACTCCGAAACAAATAAAAAAAATCGGGAACTTGCGTTCCCGACCGTATTGGCGTCTCCGAGGTGATTCGAACACCCGACCTACCGCTTAGGAGGCGGTCGCTCTATCCAACTGAGCTACGGGGACAAATTCTTGGCAGTCTGTTTACTTAACAGTGACCTTTGCAAAACGACGCTTGCCGACCTGCCAGATGTCAGAAGTACCGGCTTCAACCATCAGCTTCGGATCGGTAACAGTCTCGCCGTTGCGACGAACGGCATTTTGCTTAACCATACGCATGCCGTCTGACGTCGTATTGACCAAACCAGCTTCTTTCAGCAAATTTGCCAGCTGAATTGCCGAACCGTTGGCTGCAACGTCAACTTCCCGAACATCCTCAGGGATAGCGTTCTTTGAGAACCTATTGATGAAATCGGCCTCGGCCGCGTCAGCGTCTGCGGGAGTATGGTATCGGGCAATAATCTCTTTGGCAAGCAGAATTTTAACATCGCGAGGATTGCGTCCATCCTGAACCGATTGCTTCAATTCGGCAATTTCGGACACTGTGCGCTCGGACAAAAGATCAAAGTAACTCCACATCATGTCATCGCTGAGAGACATGATTTTTCCGAACATATCATTCGGAGCATCGTGCACGCCGATATAGTTACCTGCTGATTTGGACATCTTCTTGACGCCGTCCAAACCTACCAATAGCGGCATCATTATGCATACTTGCTGCGACTTGCCGTATTCCTTCTGCAGTTCTCTTCCCATAAGAAGATTGAATCGCTGATCGGAACCGCCGAGTTCAATATCTGCTTCCAAATGCACGGAATCATAAGCCTGAAGCAGAGGATAAATAAATTCGTGAATGGCAATCGACTGACCGTTCGCATAACGCTTCTTGAAGTCGTCTCTTTCAAGCATTCTTGCGACAGTCTGCTTGGCTGCAAGCTTAATCATGCCTGCGGCGCCAAGTTCGTTCAGCCAAGAAGAGTTGTAAACGATCTTGGTCTTTTCAGGATCGAGAATCTTAAAAGCCTGTTCCGCGTAGGTTGCGGCATTCTCTTTGATTTTCTCTACCGAGAGCGGCGGACGTGTTGCATTTTTTCCGGTCGGGTCACCGACTTGAGCGGTAAAGTCGCCGATCAGAAGGTAAACCTCATGACCGAGTTTCTGAAGGAGACGAAGTTTATTCAGCACAACCGTATGACCCAAATGAATATCTGGTGCAGTCGGATCCATGCCCAGTTTTACTTTCAGGGGACGATTGAGTTTCAATTTTTCAATAAGCGCTTCTTCGAGGATTATTTCGTCGCATCCTCTTTTGATTTCTGCTAGCGCCTCTTCTACGGTTGCCATTGTAAATTTCTCCATTGCGTTGGCAGCTGCCAAATAGCTGGATGATTGTATCACACGGAGCATACTGGCCTGTCCAATCAGATGCCATTGCGCGCTTTTTGGGTATCATTGGCACAGTTATATGAATGATTCGCGGAGCAGACGCAAATGAGCGAAATATATATCGGAATAATGTCGGGCACGAGCATGGACGGAATCGACCTCGCTGCCGTGGATTTTTCGGGAAACTGCCCTGTTCAGCTGGCCGCCTGCGAAAGAAAATGGGATCAGAGTCTGGTGTCCGAACTCCATGCACTTTGCGCGCCAGGACACAATGAAATAGATCGCGCCTGGGCTGCAGGCAATGCTATCAGCGAAGCATTTGCGGCAGGAGTAAAAGAACTGCTAAATCTTGCAGGTCTTGGCCCAGGCGATATCAGAGCAATAGGATCTCACGGTCAAACTGTTCGGCACAGACCAGAGCATGGATATTCGGTTCAGCTCGGAAACGGCTCGCTTCTAGCTGCTATGACGGGCATCGATGTCGTATGCGATTTCAGATCCGCGGATCTTTCAAGACGCGGCCAAGGAGCTCCGCTGGTTCCTGCTTTTCACAAAGTAGTATTTTCAAAAGAAGACACGCTGAGGCATATCCTCAACATTGGAGGCATAGCAAACGTATCGTGCCTTGACCCGAAAAACAATGTTCCTATCGGATTTGACACAGGTCCAGGCAATACGCTGATGGATGCGCTTTGCCGCAAAACATGGAATATCGGGTATGACAAAGACGGAATAAAAGCCGCGCTGGGGAAAGTGGACGAACAGCTGCTCCAAGCATTCATGGAACACCCGTATCTGGCTATGCCTTGGCCTAAGAGCACGGGAAGAGAAACATTTACTCCTGAATGGACGGATGTTGTAATCAATGCGCAAAAGCGAGCAATAGCTCCCGAAGACGTGCTCCGCACTCTTGCGTCGTTTACGGCAAAAGCTGCAGCCGAAGCAATCAAGAAACTATCGGATTCAAGATATTTTGAAGTTTACGTCTGCGGAGGAGGAGCCAAAAACCCTCTTATCATGAGCTGTCTCTCGCAAGAATTGCATGGCATGCATGTAGGCACGACATCCGAACTGGGCGCCGATCCAGATTTTGTCGAAGCGGTAGCATTTGCCTGGCTGGCGATGATGTTCGTGACCAAACGAAAATGCCCTCTGTCAGCGGTTACAGGAGCATCCTCAGATGCAATTCTGGGATGCCTCTATCCTGCTTAACAGACAGCAATGCATTATTCCGAATAGAAACAACCAGAAACAGTCCCGAGCGAGGCAGCTTTGGCCGGGAACATTTCCGAACCCGGCTCTCTGCACCTGTTTTCTATCGGATATCCGCCCGATGAGAATCTCTGCTCAATGATGCCGTCAGGCATTCTCGGCGAAAGAGAATTGACCCCGCGATTTCTAAGGTATTCCTTGTATACCTTGAGAGCGCCGCTTGAGCCCGTAAGTTTGGTCTTGCCGTTGCCGTCGCGCCCAAGCCACACGGCTGCGACTTCATCGTTATCAAAGCCTGCAAACCAAGTATCCCTGCCGCCATCGGATGTGCCTGTCTTGCCTGCCACGGATTTTCCGCCCAATACTTCAGACAAAGAGCGAGCGGTTCCGTGAGAAACGACTCGCATCAAGCCTCTCGTCAAAACATAAACATCTGCTTCATCAAACGTCTTGGTCGCCTTGCCCGAAGTTTCGTAAAGGGAACTTCCGTCATCGCTCAAAACCGCTCTGATTACGGAAAGCGGCTTGTAGTATCCGCCTGAGGCAAATACCTGATACATCTGGCAAAGCTCGAATGATGACATTTCCGGTGTTCCGAGCAGCAAAGACGGATACGGCTGCACATCTGAATCAAGTCCCACCCTCTTTAAGTTCTCCAGAACTTTGTTAACGCCGACGTCAATGCCGACGCGCACAACGGGAATGTTCAGAGATTTTGCCAACGCATCGGCCAAAAACACCTTGCCGCGGAATTTATGGTCAAAATTGCTCGGGCGCCAATCTTTGCCGCCAAATTTGACGGTCATCGCTGTATCAGAAAGAACCGAGCCGAGCTGATAATCCTTTTCGGCAAAAGCAGTCAGATAAACCATCGGTTTTACGGTAGAGCCGATTGGTCTTCTGGCATCCAAAGCTCTGTTAAACAGGCCTTTTGTTTTGAAATCTTTTCCGCCCACGAGAGCGACAATTTCGCCTTTATGCCAATTTGCAACCGACATGGACACTTCGATGTCTGGATATTGCTTCTTATTTTCCTGCGCGATTTTTGCCACGGCTCTTTCCGCGGCCCGCTGCGCGATAGGATCAAAACTCGTAAAAATTCGAAGCCCCGATTCTCCGAAGATATCGTCCCCAAGATTGCCCTTAAGTTCGCGTTTTACGAGATCCACGTATGCAGGCGTCGAGCCGTAACTCATTTTCCCGCGGGGCAATACCTGAATATCGCGGCTGGCGTATTTGTCAAATTGTTCTGGCGTCAGCAATCCTTCTTCCATGAGTTTTTGCAAAATCATGTCGCGTCTTGCCTTGGCTCTGTCGGGATGGCGCCAAGGATCGTAGTATGAAGGTCCCCGAACCTCGGTTATGAGAAGCGCCATCTGATCGATGTCGAGTTCACCGATCGGAAGGCCAAAATAGAAATATGATGCCAAGCCGAAACCATACACGCCGCTTCCGCCGTTTTGTCCAAGATATATTTCATTTATATATGCTTCGAGAATCTGATCTTTTTCGTATCTTGCATCAATCAGCAGAGCCATCAACGCTTCTTTGGCTTTTCGCCATATCGTTTTTTCCTGCGTCAAAAAGAAGTTTTTGGCAAATTGCTGCGTAAGCGTCGAACCGCCCTGAACATTCTTCCCTGCTCTGAAATTGGCAATGGCGGCACGGATAATCGCAAAAGGATTTATGCCGTTATGCTCATAGAAATTGCGATCCTCGATTGCGATCAGCATTTTTATCAGCATCGGGTTTACTTCAGAAAGCCGTACCAGAATGCGATCTTCTTCATTGCCTACGGTTATTCTGTCGAGAATTATCGGATCCATGCGGGCATACGCCAGCGGTTTCTGGGTCTTTGCGTCCTGCAAAGACAGGATTCTCCCCTGATCAAATACAAGATACAGGTGACGCTCCGGCTCGTCACCGTCAAAATATGAAAACGGTCTTTTGATAATTACCATTTTGTCGCCATTTTTTGCATATTCTCCGGGACCGCTAGGATTTGTAACCTTGCGATAATTCAGCATCGACAGTTCATTTTCCATCTGTTCCATGGAAATGCGCTGATTTTTATACAGCTCAAGGGGTCTTGAATAAATCCAAGCCGGCAATTTCCATTTTTCGCCGGCCATTCGATCGCGAATCTGTGAATCCAGAATCATCAAATACACGGCAAGAAAGCATGCGCAAAGAACGCTGACAAGCAACATCCCCATGAATATTTTTTTCTTCCAGGAACTCTTTTTGTTGCTGTTTGTACTTTTTGTGGTTTTCCTTTTGGATGGGCTCGATCTCTTCGCAACCGCTTTTTTGGACGGAGCCGAATCTTCCTTTTTATTAGCCATGAACTTAATTAACTGAACTTAAAACAAACTTGCATTCGTACAACGCTAAGTTGCGATTTTATCATGAGCCACCGAGCGACCTGACAATAAAGAGCAATCGCGCTCATCGCAAGATTCGGCAAATTCTAATTTGCCCACGCAATATTCTGACTTGTTTGTTGACCGGCGGCAATCAAAGGCAGAAAATGATCTCAAAAGGGGGAACCCAAACCCATATAACCGACACAACTCAAGGCGGAGACCTAATTCATGAAACGCACACTTATCGGCACTGCGCTAGTTGCAGCCGCGATTGCAATGGTTCCAACAATCTGTGCAGCAAAGCCAGGCAGCGACAACTCACCTATGCATCAGCCGGCTCCGGGACCGCATGACAAACCAGGGATGCATCCTGTTGGAACCCCTAATCACGACAAGCCGCTTCCTCCGCCAGCTCACGGAAAACCAGGACATGACAAGCCGCTTCCTCCGCCAGCTCACGGAAAACCAGGAGTTCGCCCTCCTCACCATATGAGCGAGGCAGAAAAGGAACAGATCTATCGCAGACATTTCGTTGATGCATGCAATGAAAGAGCAGAATCCAACACTAAATTTGCGCGAGGCAAATGCGAATTGCGCGGTTGGAATTTGGTTGTCACGATGACTCCAGACAAAGCGCACGAAAAAATGTATCGCGACATGCGCAACAAACCTATGCGCCACGAGCAAGTTCGCTCCATGTGCCGAGCATTCGACAATTCGCCAAAAATCGAATCCGTCAAAGTACAATTTGTCGACAAACACGGCCGACCTCTGTCAGATAACTTCGTAAGACGCGAAGACTGCAAAAAGAGATAAGGAGCAGTTATGTTTGCGACAGTGCTTTTAAGCGGCGGCATCGACAGTTCTACATGCTTGGCTCTAGCCGTCGAAAGACACGGCAAGGACGAAGTTTGCGCTCTTAACATCACGTATGGGCAAAAGCACGCAAGAGAAATCGAATCCGCGGAAAAAATTGCCGCGCATTTCGGCGTCAGTTACAGACTGATGGATCTCAGCGCTCCGTTTCAGTTCAGCGACTGCCCGCTTCTTAAAAATTCCGACCGCGAAATCGAAAAAACGTCATATGCCGATCAGCTTGCGGCAATGGGCGGAAACGGCACGGTATCAACGTACGTACCCTTCCGCAACGGAGTCATGCTCAGCACAGCCGCTGCATATGCTCAGAGCGTCGGTGCCAGCGTAATCTACTACGGCGCTCATGCTGATGATGCTGCCGGCAGTGCATATCCAGATTGCACGCCGGAGTTCGTCACACATATGCAACAAGCCATCTTGTCAGGAACCGGCGGTGCCATCACTCTGTACGCGCCATTCATCGAATGCACCAAGGACATGATTGTTGCCGAAGGCCTTAGGCTTAGAGTTCCCTACGAACTGACTTGGTCCTGCTACGAAGGAAAAGACAAACCTTGCGGTCAATGCGGAACATGCCGCGATCGCCAGGAAGCATTCCGTAAAAATGGTGTTGAAGACCCTTTGTCGTACTGACGTGCTATTCCAATAATCACAACCCATCCAAACGGCTCCGCATGATTCGGAGCCGTTTTTCTTAACATCTACACATCTCCTAAACTCCTTTTTGGGCACTTTACCAATAAAAAATTGTGGTAAAACGCTTATTTACTGTCCATTAGCACATATATATTGAGGCAAGATTCAACCTTTTTCGAAAAAAAGTGAAACCAGTTGTGTTATTAAAAAAAAATATGTGGATAATAGCGCCCCGATTAGTGGCAAAGTCCTTGTTCTAAGCGACAGACAAGGATAACCAAGGGGGAAGCACCATGGCTATCAAAAAACCTACCACCGTGATTGCGGAAATCGAACCTTATAAAGTTCAGCCTGACGAAGAGTACATGAACTCCAAGCAGAGAGAGCACTTTAGACAGATTCTGACCGCTTGGCGCAACCAGCTTCGCGAAGAAGTGGACAACACCGTTGATCACATGAAGAATGAAGCTGCCAACTTCCCGGATGAAGTAGATCGCGCGTCTCAGGAAGAAGAGTTTGCTATCGAACTCCGCACAAGGGATCGCGAACGCAAACTGATCAGAAAGATAGAAAAAACTCTCAGTTTGATCGATACCGATGATTTCGGTTATTGCAAGGAATGCGGTTCTGAAATCGGCATCCGCAGGCTTGAAGCCCGTCCGACTGCCGATCTTTGCGTTGACTGCAAAGAACTTGACGAAATCAAAGAGAAGCAGCGAACCGAATAATTCGGCTATCTTTTGAGATATAGCGGCAGAGCAGATGCTCTGCCGTATTGTTTTTAATGCGGCAAACGCGCTGCGAATCATACAGGAAAGAAACTCCCAATCCTCCAGACAAAATCGCATCTATATTTTGCCTTTCGTCCAAGCCATATACGAAAGGGCTTCATTAACTGGCGAGGAGCTAAAAAGTCATTCGATATCGTTGACAGGGTACATGCCTGACAAGTTTGCTAGCTCATACGCCAGCTTCTTAGCAATTCATAAACATAATCTGCTGCCCAGCTGCGCCGCCCTGGAAGATCTTTTGAAACCAAATCTTATGTATTTCTGGAAAGAATAAATGAAGGAGCATCGGCAAACGCCATTCCCTCAATTTCTTAAAGTAATGAAATTGCCCCAAATATCAAAAACAAATGATGTTGGGAGCAAAAGACATTATTAAGAGAAGATGGAGCAATATCTCCAAGAGGATATCTAATACAATAAAGTTATAGTTTTGCAGGTCATCAAGCGGCATATCGGAGGAAGGATGGACCAAAAACGCTATGTCGGAAGATTTGCTCCTTCTCCTTCTGGCCCGCTTCATCTTGGCTCTCTTTGCACCGCCCTCGGAAGCTACCTTCGGGCAAAATCAATGAACGGATCTTGGCTTGTCCGAATAGAAGACATCGATACGCCAAGAGTTGCCAAAGGTGCATCCGATTCAATTCTCAAAACTCTGGACAGACTGGGATTCGAAATCGACGGAGAAATCGTGTTCCAAAGCAAAAGACACGAAGCTTACGAGCGATCTCTTGAATTTCTCAGACAGCATCGCTCGACTTACGGCTGCAAATGCTCAAGAAAATTGCTAAAGACCAACGATTTTGTTCATCCGATATCGTGCAGACAAAAGCTCATACCGCCAGAAGAAGGAATCGCGGAAAGGTTTCTCAATCCCGGAACAGTATCGAGTTTTAACGACGGACTATTGGGCGAAGTCAGCTCGCACGGGCTATCTGATTTTATTCTCAAGAGATCAGACGGAATCTATGCTTACAATTTGGCCGTCGTGACGGACGATCAAGAATTTGGCGTCAACGAGATCGTACGAGGAGCCGATCTGATTCCAGTGACCGCCGATCAAATCAATCTGTATCTTGCGCTTGGCTTCGATCCGCCCAAATACGTGCATTTGCCGCTCATAGTGTCCGATGACGGAAGAAAATATTCAAAGCAGAACGGCTCAAAACCCATAGACTGCATGACTCCTGGATATGCGCTCATTTTGGCCGCAAAGGCTTTGGGCCAACCGACTGACGAATTGGATCCGCAGATGGAGCCTCGCGAAATCCTGTCTCAGTTGATGTCAAGGTTTGATATTTCGAGAATACCGGTTCGCGAATGCTGTGTCGAATACTAGGAGAGCCGCCAAATATCCAAAATGGCAACTATTAGTGATTTGCGATAAGATTACAAGAATTTTTTTAGATTTTGGGCTAGCGCGAACATGGCAGAAAATAAAAGAGAACCGCTGCATATCGATCTGCCGCCAAAATGGCGCAAGCAAGACAAGAACAACGGCACCGAAATGACTGAACAATTGCCTACGGCAAAAATTATCACCTCTGGAAATCACCCGCTTTCGCCGGATATGATAAGTCCGAATGCATACTACGTCGTAAAAACTCTTCAGGAAGAGGGATACCAGGCCTATGTCGTGGGCGGATGCGTCCGCGATGCATTCATGGGAATGATGCCTAAGGACTTCGACGTCACGACGAGCGCGACTCCGGAACAGGTTAAAGCAATCTTTACACACCGCGCGCTGTTCATCGGTAAACGATTCCGCATCGTTCACGTCAAGTTTGGGCGTCCGGGAAGCCCTTCAGAAGAAATTATCGAAGTTGCGACATTCCGCGGTTCCGCATCCCAGACGCCGGAAAACGGAAAACAAAAAGTTGTTGCCAACAATCTCGGCATGCTGGTGCGCGACAACAATTACGGAACCATGGCAGAAGACGCCATGAGACGCGATTTCACCATCAACGCGCTCTATTACGACCCCGTTAAAGATGAAATCCACGATTTCCACGGCGGCATCGCCGACATCGCAAGATTCAGAATAGATATCATCGGCGATCCCGTCACGCGCTACAGCGAGGATCCCGTCCGCATGCTAAGAGCCGTGCGTTTTTCCGCAAAGCTTGGCATGGAAATTACCCCGCGCACGGCAACGCCTATATACAGAATGGGCAAACTCTTGCGCGAAGTCTCCAATGCCCGCATGTTTGATGAAGTCGGCAAACTGTTTTTGCTGGGATATGCGCGCAAGACCCTAAATTGCATGTCGGCATTCAATATGCTGAGGCAACTTTTCCCGCACCTTGATTCAATTCTGTCTTCGCCGTCAGGCTCCAAGTACATGAAATTTATCTACAGAATCATGGACGAGACCGACAGACGCATAAAAGAAGGCGGCAAGCCTAACAGCAAATTCCTCTATGCCTGCCTTTTATGGCCGACTATCGAGACGGATCTCGATTCAACACCAGCATACGCAAACGCCAAAACAAACCAAGTGCGTTTCAAATTGCTCTTGTCAACGGCAAACGAAGCCGTCAGCCAGCAATGGCAATTCACGCTGATTCCAAAATTCGTCAACGAAGACATGCTCAGCATTTGGAGAGTCCAGCTGAACCTCGAAGGTCTGTATTCCGAATACGGAGAAACAATAGCCGAAAGCGTCGTCAAACGCTGCATGAGCGAAAGATTCTTCAAAGCGTCATATGACTTCCTCGACTACCGTTCTGAGGTCAAGCCCGAACTCAAACCTGCAGTCGAATTCTGGGGCAAAATGCTTGCGTTGCATCCAAACTTTCTGCCTAAGCGCACTGCATCAAAACCCGATAACAAAAAGCACGACGCCAAACAATTCGAAGCGCCGGCAGGCGTAAAGAAAAAGGCGACGTTCGCCAAAAAGAAGAGTTTCGCAAAACCGGGAAGACATGAAAGTTAAGGCTTGGATAGGCATCGGCTCGAATCTTTGCAATCCACAAAAACAGGTTCGTGATGCCTTGCAGGAAATTGGCGAAATTAACGGCGTGCTCTCTGTCCGCCATTCTTCTTTGTATTCAAATCCGCCAGTCGGACCGCAAGATCAGCCTGATTACGTCAATGCAGTGGCGCTCATAGAAACAGATCTCAAACCAGAAGCGTTGCTTGATGCACTGCAAGCTCTTGAAAATGCCCATCAAAGAAAGAGGGAACGCAGATGGGGCGCAAGAACTCTCGATCTGGATATTTTGATGTACGGCGACGAGACTATTTCAACTGATAGACTGTCGGTTCCCCACCCTCTGTGTTCTGAACGCATCTTCACAGTGCTTCCGATACTTGAACTGGAACCTGATGCCAGTCTTCCTGACGGAACTAAGTTTTCTTCGTTCACCGACAGATTTGACACGGGCGAATTAAAAAAACTGCCCGAATAATCGGAATCATACGCTGTCAAACGGCAACCCTTGAGCGTCCGCTGACTTATAATGAACAACATGTTTCACGGAGGCAACACCATGGCAAAAGTGACGGCCGCAACTTTGGCAAGTTTAAAAAAAGAAAACAAGAAGTTCGGCACTATCACCGCATACGATGCGGCATTCGCTTCGCTGTTTGATTCATGCGGAGTTCCTGCTCTCCTCATCGGAGATTCGCTCGGAATGGTAATTCAGGGAGCCCCAAGCACGCTTTCTGTGACGGCTGACGAAATTGCCTATCACGTGCGGTGCGTGGCATCAAGAGCGGTCAATTCCCTCATCATTGCCGATATGCCGTTCATGACCTACAACACCCCCGAAAAAGCTTGCTCCACGGCAGCAAAATTAATGAGCGCTGGCGCAGCCATGGTAAAACTCGAAGGCGGCGCATGGCTTTGCGACACGATACGCCAGTTAGTCAGAAACGGCGCGCCGGTCTGCGGACATCTTGGCCTTACTCCGCAGTCAGTGAATGTCTTTGGCGGGTTTAAAATTCAGGGCCGATCCGACGAAGATGCGGAGCGGCTTGTAAACGATGCCATTGCGCTTGAAAAGGCTGGCGCATCCGCAATAGTTCTTGAATGCATCCCCGCAGCGCTTGGAAAAAGAATCACTCAAAGCGTTGGCATTCCGACGATCGGCATCGGCGCAGGTCCCGATACCGACGGACAGATCCTCGTTATGCATGACGCATTCGGAATTACTCCTGGCAAAACACCAAAATTTGCCAAAAATTATCTTGCCCTCACTGGCAATTTGGAACAGGCGGTCAAACTGTATCTCAAAGAAGTCGAGAACGGAGAATTCCCGTCTGCAGAACAAAGTTTCAGCTAACACATGCAGCATCGCAAAAGCGCAAGGAAATAGAAATGTTCGTCACCGACAGCATTGAAAAAGCAGCAGAAGCAGCATCCTCGTATGCAAAAAACGGCAAAACCATTGCCCTTGTACCGACTATGGGCAACTTGCATGACGGTCATATGACTCTCGTGCGCAAAGCCAAAGAAACCGCAGACATAGTGGCAGTCAGCGTCTTCGTAAATCCGCTTCAGTTCAACAACAAAAAAGATCTGGAGACCTATCCGAGAACGCTTGAAGCTGATTTAGAAAAATTGCGCGCCGAAGGCGTCGATATTGCATTTACGCCGACTCCCGAAACAATGTATCCAAACGGCCAGGAAGGACATACATTCGTGGAAGTTCCTGGATTGTCCGAAGCCCTTGAAGGCGCGTCAAGACCGGGACATTTCCGCGGCGTCACTACCGTTGTTTGCAAACTGATGAATATTTTCAGACCGGACTATGCGATGTTCGGACAAAAGGATTTTCAGCAAGTAGCGGTGCTCCAAAAGATGGTTTCCGACATGGCCATCCAGACAAAGCTTGTTATAGTTCCGATTGTCAGAGCGGAAAACGGTCTTGCGCTGTCTTCAAGAAACGGCTTGCTTACAAAGGAAAACTTGGAAAAAGCTCCGCAGCTTCACTCGGTTATGACCGAGATGGGCAAAGAAATCGAAAGCGGAAGCCGGGACTTCGACGGTTTGGTTCGCAAGTATGCCGACAAACTCGATTCACTAGGTTTCCAAGCAGACCGAATCGATGTAGTGGATGCCGCAAATCTTGATCCTGTCTGCGACACTACCGAAAGCATCGCGATCCTCGCAGCTGCCTATCTCGGCGTGCCACGACTCATCGACAATGTCGTAATAAAAATCAAATAGTCAGACATAAGAATAAAAATCAGATCGCGGCGTTTTTCAAATCTCCGCGATCTGTTTTTGTTTGCACCATGCGCACAAAGAGTCATCTTACGGCTTTTCTGATGAGCACCTTTGCATTGCCATATATGACTCTCCCGCAACGGTTTGATTTTTATTCGCCCTCTCTTTTGGTAGAATTGCCATTAAAAATGGTGATAGCTCTCACATTAACGAGGCCCAAAATGCAGCGAATCATGCTAAACGGCAAACTTCACAAAGCCAGAGTGACGCACGCCGTACTTAATTATGAAGGTTCTTGCGGTATCGATCTCGATCTTCTCGACGCGGCAGGCATCCTCGAAAACGAACAAATTGACATCTACAACGTCGATACGGGAGCGAGATTCCACACATACGCGATTGCCTGCGAACGCGGATCTCGAATGATTTCGCTAAACGGAGCGGCAGCTCGCATGGCAGCTGTAGGCGACACTGTCATCATCGCAGCATATGGCGTGTACAGCGAAGAAGAAGCCCAAAAATACGAGCCCAAGCTCGTATACTTGGACGAAAACAACAACATAGTCCGCACCAGCAAAAAATTCCCAGTCCAGTTAGACAATGAGTGACATCAAACTTATAGTCGGGCTTGGAAATCCTGGCTCAGAATATGAACACACAAGACACAACGCCGGAGTGGATCTGCTGAATATGATCGCGGATAAATTCCGCATCACCATGTCGCCTACGCCAAAATTTTTCGGAATTTCCGGTCGCGGCTCAATCGGTTCTGCAGACGTCAGGCTTCTGTTCCCTACGACTTTCATGAATTTGAGCGGACAGGCGGTAGGCGCAATCAGTACGTTCTATAAAATAAAACCGGAAGAAATTTTGGTCATCCACGATGAACTGGATCTTCCTCCTGGCTCGATGAAAATTAAGCTTGGCGGAGGACATGCAGGCCACAACGGCCTCAAGAGCATTATTTCGTCCTTGGGCAACAATGCCAATTTTTACAGGCTCAGAGTAGGCGTCGGACATCCAGGCGATCGCTCGCAAGTCGTAAGTTACGTGCTTGGCAGACCTGTTCAGGCAGATCGCGACTTTATTGCGCAAGCATGCGATGCTGCCCTTGCATCCATACAGGCGGTCGTCGAAAAAGGCCCCGAACGCGGAGCCAATCTCATCAACGGCTTCAAACCGAACAAATAAACTATTCAACCAATCGGAGTATCAAAGTGGGTTTCAACTGCGGTATCGTCGGATTGCCTAACGTAGGCAAATCAACACTTTTCAATGCGCTGACCAAAGCGGGAATCGCAGCTGCGAATTTCCCTTTTTGCACAATCGAACCTAACACGGGCATCGTACCTGTACCTGATCCAAGACTCGATGTTCTGGCAAAAATAGACAAGCCTCTGAAGATTGTCCCAGCCGCAATGGAATTTGTGGATATAGCAGGCCTTGTCAAAGGCGCATCAAAAGGCGAAGGTCTCGGCAACCAGTTCCTGATGAATATCAGAGAAACTGACGCCATCGCTCATGTGGTAAGGTGCTTTGTAGACGACAACATTATTCATGTCAACGGAACTATCAACCCTGCCGACGACATCGAAACAATCAATACCGAACTTGCTCTGGCCGATTTAGATTCTTGCGAAAAAGCCATCGCCCGCGTAAGCCGCAAAGCAAAATCGCACGACAAAGATGCGGTATTTGAGCTGGCAACTCTCGAAAAGTGCCTTCCGCACCTTGCTGAAGCCAAAATGCTCAGAACTCTCGATCTGACAGCCGAAGAGAAGGCCAGCATCAGCTACATGTCGTTCCTTACCATGAAGCCAACACTCTACATCGCCAACGTCGCCGAAGACGGATTCGAAAATAATCCGCATCTTGATGCAGTAAAGAAAATTGCGGCAGAGGAAGGCTCGGTCGTAGTCCCTGTATGCGCAGCCATTGAGGCAGAACTATCCGAAATGGATGACGACGAACGCAAGGAATTCATGGAAGAACTCGGAATTGAAGAACCTGGTCTCAACCGAGTAATCCGCGCGGGCTATTCGCTTCTTAACCTGCACACCTACTTTACCGCCGGCGAAAAGGAAGTAAGAGCTTGGACAATTCCTGTCGGCGCGACCGCACCGAAAGCCGCAGGCAAAATTCACACGGACTTTGAACGCGGATTTATCAGAGCTCAGACCATTTCCTACGAAGATTACGTCAAATACAACGGCGAAGCGGGAGCCAAAGAAGCAGGCAAGATGCGCGCCGAAGGAAAAGATTACATCGTCAAAGACGGCGACGTCATAACATTCCTGTTCAACGTATAAACTCATTCATCCGCACTATTCATTGCAGTCATGCACGGCGCCTAACAACGGCGCCGTTCTTTTTATCGACAAAGCCTTTCTGCGCAAAATTAAAACAAAAAAATTAAAAACCGCGAAAAAGTTTAAAAATTTTATTGACGAGCACAAGCGCAATGGCGATAATGCTCCCGCATTCAGTTGAATGTCTGACACATCAGTGTGTTGGGGTATAGCCAAGTGGTAAGGCAGCGGGTTTTGATCCCGCCACTCCCAAGTTCGAACCTTGGTACCCCAGCCAAATTTGTTATGGCTATGTAGCTCAGCTGGTTAGAGCATCGCACTCATAATGCGGGGGTCATAGGTTCGAGTCCCATCATAGCCACCATTTTCTCAGTGTTGGGGTATAGCCAAGTTGGTAAGGCAGCGGATTCTGATTCCGCCATTTCCAAGGTTCGAGTCCTTGTACCCCAGCCACTTTCTCTCCGATCTTTTGAATTGTTCATAACTCGTGTGACATTGTGCGGATTTTGCCTTCTTTATTGAACATGGAGTCCGCTCTGACGAATATAATCCTTACTTATTCGTAAACTCTGAGCTGGACGGGCAAAAGGTAAGATCATGGCCAGAAACCAAGGTTATCTCGTATCTTATATTTCAAAACTTACTGAATACTGCGATGTTTTGATTCTTAAAGGATGTTCCCACATCGGCACAGGAGATATCGTAAAAAATCTTCACGGCGGCGACGTGAACTTAATAAACCTTTCATCGCCGATCATTAACAGCAGAATTAAAGATAACCCAGATCTCCTTTTCAATTCTTTGGAAAAAGATCGCCTGAATATCATCAATAATATCCACTACAACCCTGAACTCATTAGGCACATCAGAAGTATGTACGCCAAGCTCGCAGAACGGCCTGGCAGCGGTCCTCGCTATAAATTGGTCATCACTACGGCCGCCCAAATGAGCGAACTTGACGATCTTGCCGAGATTCTTCAGGAAAAACTGTTTACGACCACCCTGTACACCAGTTCGGTAGCCGAAGCAAAAGCGTATTCCGCAAATATCATCGACAAGCTGTATGCGGCGGATCCAAAGTCTGGAACCTATCCAAGACCAAAGATTGATGAATCGATGAAGATGGCAACATTCGAGAACTTTAACCCGAAGGATCCGGACAAATACTTTGATTCATTGCTAAATCACACGATTTCGCTGAACTTTTTGTCGCTTTACAAGCTCAATTCTTCCAGCAAAGCTGTCAAGACCATGCTGGAACTGGCCTCTTGCGTCGGCACGGCTACCGCACACAGAAGCATCATGAAAAAAATTGAGCTCGACGATATCACTTACCCAGAGTATTACAACGCCATAATCGATTCGTTTCTCGGTTTTGAAGTTCCAAAACTCAATCTGAGCGCAATACACGAAGTTGCGACCGAAGAAGGACAGACAACGGAGAAAAATGTTCCCGAGGATTCTAAGAATTACGAAAGCAGATTCTACTTTTTGGATTCGAACTTGCTTGCATACCTGCTCGGAACCCAAATCACGAGAAGAACATACGGCGATTTCTTTACATTCAACAAGATTTTCCAAAACTTCATCCTGGCCGAACTTAAAAAATTAACGAGCGCCGCAGCTGGCATCGAGCTTTCGTACATTCATGAGGACGGCATGAACTTTAATGCTGTCATGTCACGAGACGGCAGCAGATACATCGTATTCAAAATCAGAAGCACGGACGAAGTCACCATCGACGACGTAAACGAAATCAAGAAAGCCAAAGAGAAACTCGGCGACAAGTTCTACCGCGGCTATGTCATCTATCTCGGCACGGAACTTATGAATGTCGATCAGGACGGAACAGCTGATTGCTGGGCGCTTCCTGTCAGTTATCTGTGGAGCGATCGCACCTAAGATAATGCCTCCCTCTACATGCTATAATCGCCCCCGCTTTACCGTAGGGGGCAATATATGAAAGTCCAAAGTTACCATATCAAAACTTGGGGCTGCCAGATGAACGAGTATGATTCGGGAAGAATGTCCGACATGCTCGTTTCCATGGGACTTCGCCAAGAAGATAATCCCGAAAAGGCAGATCTGCTCATCTTAAATACATGCGCCGTTCGCGAAAAAGCTGCCGAAAAGGTATTCCACCAGCTCGGGCGCTGGAAAGATCTAAAGAAAACCAACCCCGCGCTCATCATTGCCGTCGGCGGGTGCGTCGCTTCTGAAGAAGGCCGCAACGTAAGACGCCGCGCGCCTTATACCGATATCGTATTCGGTCCCCAGACCATGCATAAACTTCCCGAAATGATAAAAAAAGTCGAGGAAGGACTTGGTCCCCAGATTGACATATCATTCCCTGCAAACGAAAAGTTTGATCATCTGCCTGCTAACGGCAGCACGTCGGCATCAGCATTCGTCACGATAATGGAAGGCTGCGACAACTTCTGCACCTACTGTATCGTTCCTTATACCAGAGGACGCGAAAACAGCAGGCCGGTAGCCGATATCATCGAAGAAATCAAAACTGTCGTCGGCAAAGGAGCCAAAGAAATAAATCTTCTGGGCCAAAACGTCAATTCATACGCCGGCATAAACAAAGACGGACAAGTATGTTCATTTGCGGAATTGCTCTACGAAGTTGCTTCAGTCAAAGGCATCGAGCGACTCAGATTCACGACATCAAACCCAATGAACTTCACCGATGAAATCATTTCGGCGTTCGGGGATTTGCCTATATTGGCCGATGCTCTGCACCTTCCGGTGCAAAGCGGTTCTGCACGCATACTGAATCTCATGAACCGTCATTACACGCCGGACGAATATCGGGAAATGATCGCCAAACTGCGCAGCGTAAGACCAAACATCAGCATCACATCCGACTTTATAGTGGGATTTCCAGGCGAAACGGATGAGGATTTTGCCGAAACAATGCGTCTTGTCGATGACATCAGGTTCGACGGCAGTTTCAGTTTCATGTACTCAAAGAGACCAGGAACAAAAGCAACGGATATGGATGACCAGGTTGCGGCGGACGTAAAGTCAGAAAGACTTTCCGCATTGCAGCAAAAATTAAATTCCATGCAGCAGGAATATAGCAGGCGCATGCTGAATTCCATACAAAAAATCTTGGTAACCGGTCCGTCCGTGAGCGGCGAAACTCTGTGCGGCCGAACGGAAAACAACCGAATAGTGAATTTCCGCGGTCCGCTATCGACAATCGGAAAAATAATTACGGTCAGAATTACAGACGTTCTGCCGCACTCGCTGCTGGGCGAGATGGCAGACTAATTTGCGGGAGCAGAAGGTGCGCAAAGGAAAAATAACCGACACTATCGATCTCATGCCAGAGGATCCTCAGCGAGTTCTGGCTCTTTGCGGTCCGATGGACGACAATCTTCTCCAGATCGAAAGAAGGATGAACGTTTCCATCTCTTATGACAAAGGTTCCTTTGAAATAGCAGGCGGCCTCGAAGGCGTCGGAGCAACAAAAGCAATCTTGCGAAAACTCTATGTGGACACCGCGCCTGTCAAAGGCAAGTACCCCGACATCACAAGAGAGCAAGTTAATTTAGCAATAGTCGAATGCGGCACCTTGGAGCAGGAAAGCGACGCGCAGGAAGCATCTGACAATACGGAACCTTCAGACGGCACGATCCGCACAAAGAAAGGCATCGTGAGACCTCGCACTCCAAATCAAGCAGCCTATGTCGCGGCCATAGCAAAACATGACATCACGTTCGGCATTGGACCTGCAGGCTCAGGAAAAACCTACCTTGCGGTTGCCGCTGCTGTCAACGCTCTGGAACGCCAGGAAATCAGAAGAATTCTCCTTACGCGCCCTGCCGTCGAAGCTGGGGAAAAGTTGGGATATCTTCCCGGCGATCTGTCTCAAAAGGTCGACCCATATCTTCGCCCGCTGTATGACGCGCTGTTTGAAATGCTTGGCTTCGACAGAGTCGAAAAATTGGTGGAACGCCAGGTAATAGAAATCGCTCCGCTTGCATACATGAGAGGCCGAACACTCAACGATGCTTTCGTCATTCTCGATGAAAGCCAGAACACCACCGTCGAGCAGATGAAAATGTTTTTAACCCGCATCGGCTTTAATTCAAAAGCGGTAATTACGGGAGACATAACCCAAATAGACCTGCCACGCCATCAAACGTCAGGACTCAAACACGCAATTGAAGTCCTGAACGGCGTCAGCGGACTGTCGTTCAATTTCTTCGAATCGCGCGATATCGTGCGCCATCCTGTGGTGGCAAGAATCGTAGAAGCATATGCTAAATGGGACGATGCGCAAAAGGCCAAAGAGGCCGAACTAAAAGCCGCAAGGGAGGCTATCAAAAATGAACGCTGAAGAAATGCCGATTATTGAAATCGATATGCAGGCGGCACTCGGAAACAGCGACGAATACGAATTCGACGCCGAAGAATTGGGGCTTCCGGCAAAATCAGAGCTTGAACGAATTGCATCTTTGGCATATGCAGGCCGACTCTCCAAAGGAGAAATCACCGTGCGCTTCGTTACCGAAGAAGAAAGCCAAAGTCTCAACGGCGCTTACCGCGGAAAAGACAGGCCTACGAACATACTGTCATTTCCGTACGAATACCCTGAAGGCTACCCCGAAGACGAGCAAACGCTTCTCGGCGATCTGGTAATCTGCAAAAAAGTTGTTGAAAAAGAAGCTTCGGAGCAAAACATTCCTCTGTCGCAGCACTATGCCCATCTTCTCGTGCACGGCTGCCTGCATCTCATCGGCTATGACCACATAGAAGACAACGAAGCCGAGGAAATGGAAGCGCTCGAACGCGACATTATCATGAACAGGCTGGGTCACCCAGACCCTTATCCCGATGAGGTCTGATTCTTATGAGCGAACATCCCCGAAGCGGCGAACATGATGAAAATCTGCTGGATAAGTTTCTGGGTTTATTCCAGAACGAACCGCAGAATGTGGACGAATTAAGCGAAATAATCGACGACGCCTCCCAGCGCGCAATTATCGATGCCGATGCTCAGGACATGATCAAAGGCATTCTCGAAATGTCCAATCTTCGCGTACGAGACATCATGGTGCCAAAATCATCGATGATCATTCTCCATCCCGACGACTCATTGGACGAAGTTCTGGAAACCGTCACCTCGACGGCCCATTCACGATATCCCGTGCTGAACGGCGATCGCGGGCATGAAAATGAAGCATGGTTGCTTCTTGCCAAAGATCTGATCAAAGTTCTGCATAAACGGGAATCTTTTGATTTGAGGAAAATCATGCGCGAAGCGCTGATTGTTCCCGAAAGCAAAAAACTGAATCTGCTGCTTAAGGATTTCCAGGACAGACGCTATCACCTTGCGCTGGTCGTAGACGAGTTCGGAGGCATCTCGGGACTTGTCACAATCGAAGACATTCTTGAACTTATTGTCGGCAAAATCGGCAATGAATACGGCGATCTCAACGGCGGTGACGAAGAGGACATTCGGGAAGTATCGCCTAACGTATACCTTGTGCGCGGCATGACGTCGCTTGTTGATTTCAACGAATATTTCGACGCGGGAATAGATACCGATGATGTAGAAACCATCGCAGGCGTAGTCATCAGCCAGCTGGGACATTTGCCGAAAAATGGCGAAACGCTCAAATTCGGAAAATTCTTTATCAAAGTTCTGAATGTCGAACACAGACGCATCAACATGCTGCAGATTCGAATCATTTCTGCGAAAAGCAATCCTGACGAAAATGACGGGAAACAAAACGCATGAGCAATAAAATATTCCCGTCATTGAAGAATATCCTTCTGGCATTTGCGTCAGGCGGCTTGGGAGCTCTCGCGTTTGCTCCGTACGATCAGCCCTGGGCTGTTCTGTTCCCGCTGCTCGGACTATGCCATTTTATGTACAGGCGCCGGCATCAGGCAAAATATTGCTGGCTGGTATCGTGCTCGTTCATTTTCTTCTCGGCGCTCTGGCTGCGTTTCAGCATGACGGAATACTCCAATGTACCGATTGCCGTTGCGCTGCTTGCAATTTTGGGCATGGCTGGATATCTGTCCTTGTTCTACGCCGCCGCGGTATTCATTGCCAATAAATGTTTCTGCGGAAGAATATTCGTCAAAAACGTGGTAGTCATCCCTGCTCTTTGGATACTCGCCGACTGGCTGGGTGCGGATCTTCTTTCCGGTTTTCCGTGGATGTACCTCGGATACACGCAAACCGACACATACATCGCAAATCTTGCCCCTTACGCAGGCGTCTTCGGGATAACGCTATTCTTGCTTTGCGCATCGTCAATGCTCTATTACGCGGCATTTAGGCGCTCCGCGGTATCGGCAATAGGCGGATTGGTTCTGCTTGCGATGCCGCTCTTTGTCGAAGCGCATTTCACTGAGGCAAAACCGTCCTTAAAGGTTGCCCTCGTGCAAGGCAATATTGATCAAATAATTAAATGGGATCGGGCTCGCGCCGGCGATATTTTCATGACCTATTATGAACTTACCGCCCCATATTTCAGAGGCGAAAAGAAAGTTGATGCTGTCATATGGCCGGAATCGGCGGTGCCAGAACTCGAAAACTTCGCATCCGATGTCATTGAAGCTCTGGACATCGACGCCAGAACCAACGATTTCAGTCTGATCACGGGCATCCAATACTACGATGTAGACCGAAAGCAGTACCATAACTCCGTCATCGGAATAGGTCTCATAGACTCCGAAAAGCAAGAGCGATACACTTTTTCAAAAGGCAACAGGTACTACAAACGACACCTTGTCCCGATCGGAGAAAAAGTTCCGTTTGACGAATTTCTTCGGACATTCGGAGCATTCTTTAACATGCCGATGTCGTCTTTCACGCCGGGTGAAGAAATACAGCCAAACATCATCGCAGGAAATTTAAAAGTCGCTACCGCCATCTGCTACGAAATAGCATTCCCAGATGAAATCCTCCCAAACATGCATGACGACACGAATGCCATTGTCACAGTAAGCAATGACGGATGGTTCGGAACGAACAAACCAGGAGAAACTCCGGTTATTACGGCTGGACCGTGGCAGCATGCCAAAATCGCCAAAATGAGAGCACTTGAATTTCAAAAGCCGGTGCTGAGAGCAACCAACAACGGGCTTACGGTCGTATATGCAGCTGACGGAACAAGTTTGGGCGAACTGCCGTTCTATGAGAAAGGTGTTCTGGAAGCATCCGTAACGCCGATGACCGGGCACACACCGTTCGGCAAGCACGGAATACTCATATGTCTGTCGCTCAGCATGCTCATGCTGGCTGCGGCTTTTTCATATCTGCTCACAATGATGATGACAACAAAACGCAAAAAATCATAGGAACTGATTGCAATCCAAGCTTTTCACATGACGCAATTGCGGTTTCTCTGAAGGAACAGTTATTTTGAATTGAAAGCGGCTTTTTGCCGCCTTCTTGAATGCTTTGACATAAGATTGACTGGCTGTTGCTTACAGCATATGGCTGTTTGCCTAACAAACGACAATTAAGCGCTTGGCAAACCAGCACGTATTCGCATCAGAAACTGAAACCGTTTATCAGCACCGGTATGCCGCGTCTTTCGACAAGAGCTCTTTTGACGATCGACTGATCCACGTCATCGCCGGTAATTATGTCGAGCACATCCTGAGGAATGTCCTTGAAATCAACATCTTCGTCGGAATTTATTTCGGCAAAGGAACTTGAAAGAGGCTGATGGACCTCAATGTACTTTGATCCGTCAGGCTCGATGCTGGCTTTAATCGGCTGGTTGATGAAATTTACTTTTGTTCCGACAGGCACGTTTTCAAAGAGCCATTTGATGTCGTCATGACGCAGACGAATGCACCCGTGGCTCACGCGAAGTCCTATGCCGAATGATGCATTCGTGCCGTGAATCGCATACATTCGCCCGACATACAGCGCAAACAGTCCCATCGGATTATCAGGACCTGCAGGCACGACGTCAGGCAAAGGAGTGCCTTCTGCAGCATATTCGGCTTTTACCGCCTTGCTCGGAGTCCATGTCGGATTTGCCTTTTTGCGTTCAACCTTGGTTACCCAGTTCACAGGGGTATCTTTGCCGAGCTGACCTATGCCTATTGGCAAAACCACTACGGTCTTGGCGCCTTTTGGATAGTAATACAGACGCATTTCCGCCGAATTTATAACAATGCCGTCGCGGGGCACGTTCGGCAAAATGAGATTGTGCGGAATCAAAACTTTGGTTCCCTGTTTTGGCAGGTACGGATCGATAAGCGGATTTGCCTCCATTACGTTGCTGAGGCCAAGATTTGTTTCGGCGGCGATATCTTCAAGCGACATTCGATGGTCGCCCTTCGGGACTACGTAATATTCATTTTCTCCGATGACGGAGTATCCTTTTCCCGGGATTTCATAATCGACTGCGGAGGAAATAGATGGCAAAAATGCCAACATAGCCGCTACAACAGAAACAACACGCATTTGCCGCTCCGAATAAAGCTCCAAATTTGCGGGTGAGTATAGCAAAGCGCGGGCATTCAATCCAATGCGCAATGAGCCCATAAGCCAAAGATACCCATACAAATTGGAGTATAATTCTGCAATCATGCGCTTAGATTGTTAATCATGTCATGCGCTCGCAAATTTAAGTCTACGGAACAGTTAAAAATGACCACCACCCCAGATCAGTACAACCCAGCCGCCATAGAAAAGAAAGTTCAGCAGCATTGGGAAGAAAACAAGACCTTCAAAGCAAACGAAGACTCTCCAAAAGAAAAATTTTACTGTCTGTCGATGTTCCCGTATCCGTCTGGCAGACTGCATATGGGACATGTCCGCAACTACACCATAGGCGACGTAATCTCCAAATTCCAAAGAATGAACGGCAAAGAAGTCATGCAGCCTATCGGCTGGGACTCTTTCGGTCTTCCTGCTGAAAATGCCGCACTCAAGAATAAGAGCGCGCCGGCAAAATGGACCTATGCCAACATCAGTTACATGAAAGGACAGCTGAAAACTCTCGGATTCGGCTACGACTGGGATCGAGAAATCGCAACCTGCAGGCCTGAATATTACAGATGGGAACAGTGGTTCTTCACCGAACTTTATAAAAAAGGCCTCGTTTACAAAAAATCCACTGCCGTAAACTGGTGCCCGCACGATCAGACCGTTCTTGCAAACGAACAGGTTCAGGACGGTAAGTGCTGGCGCTGCGACAGCACCGTGCAGCGCAGAGAAATCCCGCAATGGTTCCTGCGCATTACCGACTATGCTGACGAGCTCCTTTCAGGGCTTGATACTCTCGAAGGCTGGCCAGAAATGGTCAAGACCATGCAGAAGAACTGGATCGGTCGTTCCGAAGGCCTCACCATCACTTTCGAAATCGACGGAACAGGCGAAACTTTTGAAATTTACACCACCCGTCCCGACACTTTCATGGGCGTGACCTATGTAGCAGTTGCCGCAGATCACCCTATCGCGAAGAAAGCGGCCGAAAGCAACCCTGAACTTGCGGCATTTCTTGCTGAATGCAAAAACACCAAAGTTGCTGAAGCTGAAATCGCCACCATGGAAAAGAAAGGCATGGCGACAGGCGTATATGCGGTCCATCCGCTTCTTGGCAAAAAAGTGCCGGTCATGGTCGCAAATTTTGTGCTCATGGAATATGGCACGGGCGCAGTCATGGCAGTTCCAGCACATGATCAGAGAGACTACGATTTTGCGACAAAATACGGTCTCGACATTATCCCTGTCATCCGTCCTGCCGACGCCGATGCGGCAGACGTATCCAAGGAAGCATTCGTTGAGAAAACTGGCATAACCTACAATTCCGGAGAATTCGACGGTCTTGATTTCCACGGAGCGTTCGATGCCATCGCAAATAAACTCGAAAGTCTCGGCAAAGCGCACAGAACCGTAAACTACAGACTCCGCGATTGGTCGGTATCGCGCCAACGCTACTGGGGAACACCAATCCCTATGGTGACCACTCTCCAAGGAGAAGTTAAACCAGTTCCTGCAGAAGATCTTCCGGTTGTTCTGCCTGAAGACGTTGTCATGGACGGCGTGCGCAGCCCGATAAAATCAGATCCTATGTGGGCTACGGCAACAATCGGCGGCGAGACAGTAAGCAGAGAAACCGACACTTTCGATACCTTCATGGAATCTTCCTGGTACTATGCGAGATATTGCTGCCGCAACTATGCCGACGGCATGCTCGATCCAAAGGCTTGCGCGACATGGCTTCCTGTCGACCAGTACATCGGCGGCATCGAACACGCCTGCATGCACCTGCTCTATGCCCGTTTCTTCCACAAGCTTCTGCGCGACGCAGGCTTTGTAAATTGCGACGAACCGTTCAAGAAACTGCTCTGTCAGGGCATGGTTCTTGCCGATGCGTTCTACTACGTGGCTGATGACGGCGCCAAAGTGTGGGTCAGCCCGCTCGACGCAAAGGTTACAAGAGACGGCAAAGGCAGAATTGTCAGCGCAGTTTCTACCGACGGACACGAACTCGTCCACGCCGGCATGACCAAGATGTCAAAGTCAAAGAACAACGGCATCGATCCGCAGACTATGGTCGAACGCTACGGCGCAGACACAGTTCGTCTGTTCATGATGTTCGCGTCTCCTGCCGAAATGACTCTCGAATGGAAGGAAGAAGGAGTCGAAGGAGCCCAGCGTTTCATCAAAAAGCTTTGGAACCTCGTTCTTGGCATTGCGTCTTACGGCAGACCGAAGGCTGATTTGAACGCGCTCGGAGACGACCAGAAGAAACTGCGCCGCGAACTCCACAAGACCATCGCCAAGGTCACGGACGACATCGGCAGACGCCAAACGTTCAACACCGCCATCGCAGCGGTGATGGAACTCATCAATGCCCTCGGCAAAACCCCTATCGAATCCGATGCCGACAAAGCTTTGGCTACGGAAATAGCAGACGCAATCATTCTCATGCTTTATCCGATCATTCCGCATGTCTGCTTTGAACTTTGGCACAGACTCGGTCACGATGGAGTCATTGATGACGCAGCTTGGCCAATTGCCGATGAAAGTGCCATGGTATCTAGCGAACAGATGATCATCGTTCAGATCAACGGAAAGGTAAGAGCAAAACTCACTGTTCCGATGGATGCAGACAAAGACTCCATTTGGGCGTTGGCTCTGCAAAATCCTGCCGTGGTCAAATTTACGGAAGGCAAAGAAATCAAGAAAATTGTCTACGTTCCTGGAAAACTTCTGAATGCCGTGGTTGCCTAAAGGGAAACACATGAAAAAATCCGCAATCGTTCTTTGCGCGGCCATTGCCGCAGTCCTTTCGGGCTGCGGCCTGAAGCTTCGGGGATGGGAAGACAATCCAATCAAACCAAATTCCGCCTACACCGCCATTTTGCTTAAGGGTTCCAGTTCTTCAACGCTTTACAGGCATCTGTACGGGAAACTGAGCGCCCTCGGCGTGCCTATGGTTGATAAACCGGGAAAGAATGTGGCGGAAGTTAATGTAATGGGACCTACATGCAGAACCTCGACCGTTGCGGTCAACTCATTCGGCGCCGAAACCGAATATATGACGGTATGCACGACCCATTACACCATCGGACTGTTCGGACAAGACACAAAACCGCGCAAGCGCACGATCCGCATCAAGCGGGAATACCTAAACAAGAACGAAGAAGTCATAGCAAGTTCGAACGAAAGCGGTACTTTGGCCGAGCAAATGCAGATCCATGCCGCTGAAGAAATTTATATTCAGTTTCTGAGGTACGATCGTTGGCTTCCTCGCGAATAAATAATCGCAAGGCTTTTCTTTCGGCGCTGGCCTCCAATAACCCGGGAGCCGTCCTCATATTCGGAGAAGACGCCTTCATAAGGCAGGAACTGGCCCAAACCGCAATCCATTGGTTCAAGGAACGCGGGTTTGATTCGATCCTGCGCCCGCAAGAAGGAAAAGACGGGCTCGCCAAGGTCGAAGAAACGCTGGCGGAATACGGACTGTTTGCGCAAAAGCGAATCATAGTGCTGGACATCGTTTCTGGAATTCCGGCAAATTTCGGGAAAATGACAGAAGTTCTCGCCAAATACGCATCCGAAGAAACCGCTGTTGTCGTATCGGGTCCGCACCTTACCAAAGCTCAGGAAAAAGCGGCTTGGTTTCGCTCACTGCTCTCGTACCCGGGTTGCCTATACAATGCCTTTTTCACGCCGCAGGACGATCAACTCGACAAATGGTTTTCTGAGTTTTCCAGAGATGAATTCGGCGTTGCCCTGGACAAATCGGCGCTCGATCTTCTGCGAATATCCTGCGAAGGAGATCTTTCGACCGGCGTCAATGCGATAAGAACCGTAGCTCTTGCAAAATCTTCTGGATCAAACGGTCCGATAAGTTCGGATGCCTTGTCAAAAGTAATTGCCAACGGCACGCGATACGCAAGTTTTGATCTGACCGACGCGATGTTCAAAAACGGAGATTTAGACCGGTCGGCGCGCATCATGAAAAGGCTCTCGGAAACCGAATCGCTTGAAGGCGTTCTTTGGCTCGTCGAAAGAGACCTATCCATGCTCTCGCTTTTAAAACAGTGCATGGCAGACTCCAAGCACCAATCGGAAGACGCGCTTTTCAAATCGCAGCCCATGCTTCTCTACAAAAGAGATTCGTTCGCACGGTGCGCTCTGCATATGGATGTCGCCCATATCGATGCGCTTCTGGTTTTGTTCGCCAAGTGCAAAGATGCGCAATGCCGTTTTGACAAAGATCTGGCATGGCAGCATTTGCAAATTTACGTTGCAGCTTTTTTTGACAAAGAACTTGCTTTGGCCATAACTCAATGCAAATAAACATCCCTTTGGCTTGCGTTTTCGGAGGAACCTTCGATCCGCCGCATGCAGGCCATGCCAATCTGGCATCTGCGGTCATCAATCTCATCAATCCCGAGATTTTCTGTATCATGCCCAACAGGATCCCGCCGCATAAAGCCATGTCGGCAGCAACGTCCGAAGATCGCCTGGCGATGTGCCGAATTTTCGCATCCTCGCTCCCCAATGCCACGGTTCTTGAAAACGAGCTTAGGAGAGATGGTCCGTCATATTTGGCAGACACATTGACGGAACTGTCCGAGCAGCCCGAGTTTTCGGGAAAACGAATCCTTTTTGTCGTAGGAGCCGACTCTGTCGAACAATTTCACAGATGGTCAAGACCAGAACTTATTCTTTCGATTTGTTCGCTGGTCGCAGTGCCGCGTCCGGGATACAGTTTTGAAAATGCCGCACCGTGGGTAAAGGAACGGTTCACCGAAAATAAGGATCTGCTAAAAGGCGATCCTGGCAAAATATTTCTTGCCCGCATTCCCGAAATCGACCTGTCTTCCAGCAAACTTAGAAACAACCCACATCTCATGAAGAACTTTTTGTCTTCGGATATATATGAATACGCAGCATGCCGCGGACTGTACGGTCTTGACCAAATGCATGCCGTGATATAATCCGCGCGCGGAAAATGGGGGAATTTTGAAAATTTTTTTGATTGCTGTGGGCACCAAAATGCCTGCCTGGGTGCAAGAAGGATTCGAAGAATACCAAAAGCGATTTCCTGCTGACAATGCGCTTGTGCTCGTAGAAATACCTGCGCAGAAACGCGGCAAAAACGCCGACACCGATCGCGCGATCAAAAAAGAAGGCGAAGCCATGCTTGCCGCCGTGCCAAGAGGCGCAAGAATCGTAACCATGGACATTCCCGGCAAGCAGCATTCCACGGAAGAACTTGCAGGCGTCATGGAGCGCTGGCGCGCAGGCGGCCAGGACATTGCGCTGCTCGTGGGCGGACCTGAAGGTTTATCGCCCGAATGCAAAGCCGCGGCAAAAGAAAGCTGGTCGCTAACAAGACTAACGCTGCCGCATCCGCTCGTAAGAGTGATGACGGCAGAAGCCCTCTACAGAGCCTGGTCTCTGACGGCCGGGCTTCCATACCACCGCGAATAGAAAGCTTTATTTAATCAGGCCTGCGCAAGACGCAGAAAAATATCAGGATAAGAAAGTTGAGCAAAGACAGGAGACCGCACGGCATAAACATCCGTGACAACACGGTCGAAGCCAATCTGTTCAAAACAAGATATATAGTCGCGATAGTATGTGTCGTGGCCTTGACGATCGTGCTCGGCATCAACTTGTTCTACCTGCAAATCACGAGACATCAAGATTACGATCTCCGTTCAAAATCAAACAGACTAAAGACTATGCCTATCTCGCCGCCGAGAGGGCTTATCTATGACAGAAACGGCGTTATCCTGGCCGACAATCAGCCTTTCTTCGAATTTGAAGTCATTCCCGAAAACATGGATCCGGATTTGCCGCTGCCTACGGCGCTTCGAGAACTCTCTGGACTTCTCGAATTTAATTTCTCAGACGAAGATATAGAAGCAATCGGAGAAAGAGTTAAGGCATCCAAAAAATTCGCGCCAGTGACGATCGCGTCAAAACTGACCGAAGAGCAAGTTGCAACGTTTGCGGTCAACCAGTACAGATTCCCCGGTTTTTCCGTAAGCACGAAACTAAAACGCTTTTATCCTTTCGGCGATGTGTTTACCCATGCAGTCGGATATGTCGCGCGCATCAATCCAAGCGATCAGGAACAGCTCAAAAACTTGGGCAAAGCGGCCAACTATGCGGGCACGCAGGATATAGGCAAGCTGGGAATAGAAAAATACTATGAGGACATTCTTCACGGCAAAGCCGGCGAAAGCAAAGTTGAAGTCGACAGAAAAGGCCGCGTAGTCCAGACCATCGAACTTACTCCTCCGGTTCCAGGAGAAGACATCACCGTTTCGCTTGATTCTAGGCTGCAGCTCAAGGCAAGGGACATTCTTGGCGACACCAAAGGCGCCATAATCATGATGGATCCGAACACGGGCGAGATACTCGTGTTCTATTCAAACCCAAGCTATGACCCGAACACGTTCGTGCGCGGCATCACCAATAAGGAATATCAGGCGCTCCTCAACGATCCTGACAGGCCTTTGCTTAATCGCGTGTCTCAAGGCGTCTACGGTCCTGCATCAACGGTCAAACCGCTTATGGCAATCATGGGTCTTAACGAAGGCATCATCAGCGCCAGCACAAGATTTTTCGGCGGCCCATATTACACGTTGCCAGGATCCACCCATAAATTCCGCGATTGGAGACGCTGGGGGCACGGATGGATGGATTTGCTCCGCGCAATCGAAATCTCCTGCGATACCTTTTTCTATGATTTGGCATTTAAGGCAGGAATCGACAATATCAACAAATACATGGGAATGTTCGGTTTCGGAAAACACTCTGGCATAGACATATACGAAGAATCCTTGGCCAATCTGCCAAGCAAAGAATGGAAAAAACGCGTCAGAAAGCAAGTATGGGTTCCAGGCGACACCATACCGATAGGAATCGGACAAGGTCTTTGGACAACAACGCCTCTTCAGCTTTCGAGGGCGCACTCCATACTTATTTCCAAAGGCAAAAATGTGATACCGCATTTTGCGATCAATTATGATGATCTGGCAAAACCAGTGTTTGACGCAAACCATCCCGATGAACAATTTTCTCTCCATCCGGAGACTGCCATCCGCGTAAACAGCCAAAGCTTTTACGATTTGGCCATGAAAGGCATGCACATGGTTATCAACGGCCCCGAGGGAACAGCCCGCCGAGCTTTTGCGGGAACTCCGTATAAGGCAGCAGGCAAATCGGGCACCGGCCAGATCGTGGCAATAAAACAGGACGGAAGATACAACGCAGCCGCGCTCAAAAAAGAACACCGCGACAATGCGCTGTTCGTTGCTTTCGCGCCATATGACAAGCCTCAGGCCATCGTAGTAGTTATCCTTGAAAATGCAGGCGGCGGTTCGAGCAAAGCAGCCCCTGTCGCAAGACAAATGCTTGACGAATATTTGCTGCCAAATGACAAATGGAAAGGAGAAGCAGCCGAGCCAAAGCCTGAAGACAACCAAGTTTCAGAGGAGCATCCATGAGCAGAATTACCAGAAGAATGGGCATTCTCGCGCAGCTGGATTATCCGCTGCTGATTTCGCTTCTGACGTTTTTTGCGCTTAATCTGGTCGTTGTCTATTCTTCAACCGGCATGAACACTTCGATGTTTGCATCTCAGGTGGGCAACGCCATCGCCGGTCTGACGATCCTCATTGCCATCACATTTATCGATCCGCGATGGTTTGCGCGGCTAAGCTGGCTTGCATACGGCGTGAGCGTTCTTCTTTTGCTTCTCGTCATGTTCCATGGTCAGTCAAGCAAAGGCGCTGCCCGCTGGCTCAACATCGGGTTTAGATTCCAACCGTCCGAATTGCTTAAACTTACGGTTCCTGTGGTTTTGGCGACCTATTTCGGCAGCAAAACACTCCCAGCAAAATGGTGGCAGGCAGGATTGGCCCTCATCATCATCGGCGTGCCGGCGCTCCTGATTTTTAAACAGCCCGATCTGGGTACGGCGCTGCTTGTTGCGGCATCAGGCCTCATCATCATATTCCTTGCCGGCGTCAACAAATGGATAATTTTTTCAGCCTTCGGCGCGTTGACGCCTTTATGCGCCGCGGCATGGTTTTTCTTTCTCAAGCCATACCAAAAAATGCGCATTCTCGTGCTGCTTGATCCGTCCATAGACACCAAAGGGTCGGCCTATAACATCATTCAGTCCAAAATTGCCATAGGTTCAGGCGGCATGTGGGGAAAAGGATGGCTGCACGGAACTCAGGCGCATCTGCAATTTTTGCCCGAGCGCCATACCGACTTTGCCTTTGCCGTATTCTGCGAAGAATTCGGCTATGTGGGATTCTTGCTTCTTATTCTCATGTATCTGTTCGTAATTTGCAGATGCTCGATCATTGCGCTTAAGGCGCAATCTTCCTTCGAACGGCTTTTGGCAGGAGCTCTCACGCTCATGCTTTTTGTGTATGTATTCATCAACATGGGCATGGTCAGCGGAATCTTGCCTGTTGTCGGCGTTCCGCTGCCGTTCGTAAGTTACGGCGGCACAGCGATGATAACCATGTCCATGGCGTTTGGTATAATCATGTCAATATGCGTTCACCGCAAAACTGAACAATAAAATAGGACGGTCGTTATGAAATTTGTAACCAAAACCTGTGCGGTATTAGTAACCGCGTTGTGCTCCGCCCTCCCAGTGCAGTCTGCCGAAATAGACAGCGCCACCGAAAAATCGATTGCCGCGCTGAGCAAGCAGTCTGGGGTTTCTGTTCAGGAACTTCGCGAAGCCGTAAGTCTTGCGGAAATGCAGCCCAAAATAATCGAAACGATCACCAAACCGTGGGAAAGCAAGCCATGGTACAAGTATCGCGACCTGTTTATGATCCCGAAGCGCATCAGCGACGGCGCAACGTTCCTAATTGAAAACGAGGATGTTCTCGCAGAAGCTGAAAAAGTCTACGGTGTCGATCGCGAATACATAACCGCAATTCTCGGCGTAGAAACCTTTTACGGAACCAGAATGGGCAGTTACAAGCTGCTTGATGCGCTGTACACTCTCGGTTTTCACTACCCAAAGCGTTCAGCGTATTTCATCAAGGAATTCGCCAATTATGTGAAACTCGCCAAGCAGCAGGGCTGGCCGCTTGACGAACGTTTGGGCTCTTATGCTGGAGCCATGGGCATGGGTCAATTCATGCCTTCAAGCTATCTTGCGACAGCCGTGGACTTTGACAATGACGGCCATAAGGATCTTTTTTTCAGCAAAGCTGACGCCATAGGTAGCATCGGCAACTACTTCAAAAAGAGCGGATGGAAGTTCCACGAGCCTGTTGCCCACGCCGCAGTCATCGGCGATCGCGCAAACGTTGCAAAATTCATCAACAAAGAGCTCAAAACAGACACAACGTGGGGAGCGCTTAAAGCAGCAGGCGTGCGCCTTGCCGATTCATCCGTATCGCTCGACGATACTCAAAAAGTTAAACTTCTTGAACTTGACGGCGGCGATTTCCTCAAACTGCATTACGTGTGCCTGCCTAACTTTGTCTCAATCAGCAGATACAACCACAGCCCTCTCTATGTCATGGCTGTAAACGAACTCGCCAAATCCATAAAGGCAGAAGTTGCCGACAGGAAATCCAAGGCTGATTCCAAGTGAAGTCAAGACTTATAGGAGCCTTGGCAGCTCTGCCTATAATTATTGCGGGATGCCAATCCACGCCGTCTCAGTACGATTACGGAGATTTTGATGATTTTGGCCTTCCGTCAGCAAGCAATGAACGCATCGTCGTCGAACGCAAGCGCTATGCCACGGGCATAGGCAGCAAATCAGCCCAGCGCGCAAAATACAAAGTCGAGTTAAACGGCGTCAGAGGCGTCCCTCTGAAATACGAACCGTACTCGCGCATAGGCAACTCGGACTATGAAGTCAACGGCGAAAGATACGAGGTTTGGAAAGATATCGAAAGTTACCGCGAAATCGGAATTGCTTCGTGGTATGGTCCCGGATTTCATGGCCAATTCACGTCTAACGGCGAAGTTTACGATCAAAAAGGCATCAGCGCCGCGCACAAGAACCTCCCGCTGCCGTCATATGTAAAAGTGACAAATTTGGACAACGGAAAGACTCTGGTGGTGCGAGTAAACGATCGCGGACCGTTCCATGAAGGACGAATAATTGATTTGTCTGAAGGCGCGGCGAATGCACTCGGAGTTATCGAAAACGGCACCGCTAAGGTCAAAGTCGAATTGATAAAAGTGCCGGCTCCCGCAAATGCCAAAGAAATGATTGCAAGACAAAATTCGCGCTACGCCCAGATCGTCGCAACAGCCGACAAGGACAGAGCCGAACAGGTTGCGGCAGAAGTAAGAGAACGCACCGGACTGCCTGCCAAACTTATATTTGTCAAAAATTACACCGGAATGTTTAAAGTTTACGCTGGTCCTTTCTTGCCAGAGAAGGCAGAAAGAGCCTTAAGGCACATCCAAAAGTCTGGATATGAAGATTCATATTTGCTCTATCTCGACTGATGTCGCCCAAAATTAAACAAGGAAATCGACACAATGAATCTTAAATCATGTTTGACGGCGCTGGTTGCTGCGACCGTCTGGGCGTGCGGTTCGTATGCGATAGCCGCAAACGGTCCAAAACCGACACCGAACAAACCGACACCCGTCAAACCTGTTCCGAATAAGCCTGCCGCTCCGTCCCCGTCAGCCATGGAAGTTGTTCCTGAACCGCCGGAGCTCGGAGAAGAAGCCTATCTTCTCATGAACTATGAAACGGGACAGATCCTTATCAGCAAGAATGCCGACAAGAGAATTATCCCAGCATCCTTGACCAAAATGATGACCTCATACGTAATCGGCCAAGAAATCCAGGCCGGCCGTCTGCACAAAGAAGACATGGTCACCATCAGCGACAACGCATGGTCCAAAAAGTACGGCGATTCCTCAAAAATGTTCATTGAAGTGGGCAAGCAGGTATCCGTAGGCGATCTGAATCTCGGTATCATCATCCAGTCAGGCAATGACGCATGCATCGCAATGGCAGAACATATTGCGGGCTCGGAGGACGCATTTGCAAATCTCATGAACGAATGGGCCAAATACATCGGCATGAACGATTCCCACTTCGTCAACTCGCACGGTCTGTACAATGAAAACCACTACTCCACGGCCTATGACATGGCCGTGCTGGGACGCGCGCTCATCCACGATCTTCCGGAAGAATATGCGATTTACTCCCAAAAAGAATTCACGTTCAATAACATAAAGCAAACAAACCGCAACAGGCTTCTGTGGGACAATTCACTGCATTTTGACGGAATCAAAACGGGTCACCTCAGCCAGGTAGGCTACAACCTCGTGGCATCCGCTGTTGACGATGCAACAGGATTCAGACTCATTTCCGTAGTCATCGGAGCCAAGAGCGAAGCGCAGAGAGCGGAAGATTCGAAAAAACTGCTTACATACGGTTTTCGCTTTTATAAAAACGTCCCGTTGGCAAAAGCAAACCAGCAGATTATTACCAAGCGCGTATGGTACGGCACTGAGGATGAAGCAAGTCTTGGCACCGTTGCACCCATAAACGTTACAGTTCCCCGCAATCGCGTCGGCGATATAAAAATGTCTGTGAAGCTCGATGATGATTTCACCTTCGAAGCCCCGCTGAAAGCAGGAACTCCTGTCGGAAAAATAATTATCCGCACTGGCGATGAAGTTGTTTATCAAACCGAACTCGTAGTCATCAAAGACGTTGAAGAGTGCGGCTGGTTCGGAAAACTCTGGGACTGGCTGGTCAAGTTTATTACCGGTCTCTTCTCTTAAGGAGCTGCGCTTATGTCAGAGCAAACAGCAAGTTTCGGCGAACTTCTGAAGTTTCCGTGCAAAATTACGCTCAAAGTCATAGGAGACAACAGCCCAAAGCTTGAAGAAGACACGCTCAGGACTTTGCGGGAAGAACTGAAGATTCAGCCTGTCGGCAAAATCGAACAAGGCAATAAATCGAGCAGCGGAAAGTATTTAACCATTAAAATTTGCGTTAAAGTCAATGACGAGGCGCAGCTGAGATCGATTTACGAAACCTTATGCAAACTTGATGTCGTAAAGCACGTCCTGTAGGATTGACGGCACAAAAAAAGGACGCAAGCCTTAGCGGAATGCGTCCTTTTTATTTGCGCCGAGACTTCTGGCGTCAGCGGCTCCAATCGCCGAGATTCGCCTTGCTGCCGTCATTGTTGTTGATGTTAAAGCCAGGCTTTTTGGCGGCATGCCGTTTATCAGGGTAACGTCTCTCTCCGTTAAGCGTCACGACGAATGTGCCGTCGTCAAAGACATGCAGCTGAGTTTCCCCGCCAGAAGGGGCTGATCCGTAGTCTACCCCGTTCACGAACAGTTTATAGTGCTTTACTTCTACCAGCACATTTTTGACTTTCAGCCTTCCCGGGCCAATCAAAGTGCCGTCATTATTGAGAGTCTGGGCATTTTTGGAGTTTCTTGCAGGAGTGCCTATTTTGTTGTTTTCCCCGCAACCCGACGCCGCAAGCGCAGCCATGCATAGCGCCATCGCGGCCAAAATATGCTTATGTCTCATTTATCGCTCCAAAATGCAAAGTCTTCACGAAAGTCTGCGCATAACATATTCGCATCCGCCACCCTCTGTAGGAATGAACCTTAACACGTTCGTTATGCCATGTGGAGCATCTTCCCTGTGATGCGAGACGAATATCACCTGAGAACGGCCATTCTTAATCATGCGCTCGACAAAGTTTCTGACAAGAACTCTTCCCATGCCGTCAAGACCCTGCAAAGGTTCGTCCAAAATAAGCAATGTCGGATGTTTGACTAATGCGCGCGCTATGAGAAGAAGACGCTGCTGGCCAAACGATAAAGATCTGAACGGCAATTTGGCCATATTTTCCAAACCGATGACTTTTAGCCATTGCATCGCCAAAAGAACTTTCTCGTCTCCAGGAACTTCATAAAGTCCGATTGAATCAAAATATCCCGAAAGAATCACTTTGAGCACGCTGCAGTTGACGGTATACGCGATATGAAAAGACGGACTTACATAACCAATGCGTTTCTTGATATCCCATATGGTTTCGCCAGTTCCGCGCTGGCGTCCGAACAATTTCAATTTATTCGAATACCCCTGCGGATGATCGCCCGTAATCAGCGACAGCAAAGTCGATTTTCCTGACCCGTTCGGCCCCATAATCTGCCAGTGCTCGCCCTTTTTAATTGAAAAGGACAGACCGCGGATGATTTCTTTGCCCTGGTATCCGACGCGCACGTTCTCCATCCATATAGGATCACCGTCAAACGGCTCTACGGCGCAGTCGGCAGGCGCATCTGGTATCTCTTCGCAGATGTTTTCTTCGCTTGCCCTAAGCTGGGCAAAACTCAAATCAGATTCGATTTCGCGGGCAGAGCCGTAAGCTACGACTTCACAGCCCTCGATAACGCCAATAGCATCGGCGTAATCAGGAATTTCGCCGATGCGGTTTACGATAAGAACAATCAGTTTTCCTGATTCGCGTAACCTGTCAAAGAGGTCCGTCAGCACTTGGCGGGACTCAACATCCAAGCCGTCAAACGGAGCATCCATGACAATTACGTTTCGCCCAGAGAGAACCGCTTCCGCGATCAAAACTTTGCGGCCTTCGCCCGACGAAAGAACATAGTAAGGACGATCCAAAATCTCGGTGATGCGAAGTTCTTGGCACACTGACAAAATGCTTTCTTCTGCCATGGCTGAGCTGCGCATGATGATCTCTTTCGGAGTAATTCCGTATTGTTCTTTGTCGCCGTCATCGGCCTGATCTCGCGCCTTCTGATCCGCATCTATGAGTTCTTGCTGGCGCTCGAACGAGATTCCGCAGGCTTCATCCTTTTGGGGAAGTTCTGCATATCCTGCGTCGAGTTCAAGCTCTCCCAACATAGCCTTGGCCAAAGAAGACTTTCCGGAACCATTGGCGCCGACAAAAGCAACGCATCCTGATTTAGGCAGTTCCATTTTTTCGACAGACAGAAACCGATCTCTGGAAATTTTGAATTTTGCCGATTCGAATTTCATGATATTCACCCGAGGAATCAAAATTTTTGGGAAAAGTATACAGCCAAGCCGCCTTCAAAAGAATAACGGCGCCATCAGGCGCCGTCATATTAATTACCGAGTTTGGCAATTTAAAATTAAATCGCGAGTCTGCCAGGAACTTCTTGACCGTTCCTAAGCCTCTTGCTCAGGCTGCTGTCGCAGTCAACGTTGTCAATTATGTCAATCATTCTCTGTTCCTCCAAAATATCTTCTGGTCGGCAGATGTCGCTGCTCTTCGGCTTAATTACTTGCCGTAAGAGAAGAAGTATCTGCGGGTAGCTGGTGCAAATTCTTTGGTTTCGTTCCAATCTTTGCCAGTTCTGAAAGATGCGTATAACATTTTGTACTCCTTGCGCGTCAGGGCGCTCTGAAATATTCATGTGATTTACATCACACTTTTAGGATATACAAAATCGTGATCTAGATCAACTATTTTTTGATATAGATCACATTTTTATCCATTACAAAAACGATTTTTATTTATTTTCAAAACGTTAATATTTTTCAACAGAACATTATCTGAACAGCTATTTGCCCTATGACACTGATAAGCAAGATACATGTATGCAACGCTGTTCTAAAATTAGAGCAAAGGAGCATTGGTAAGGCTTCTGTCATAATTTGTCGAAGAGGTAATCGTGAGAACTATTGTTTTGGCTACGGGCAATGCACATAAAGTAAGAGAAATTGGCGAAATCTTGGCTCCGCTAGGAATAGAGGTTGAACCGCAGAACAAATACGCTGTGCCTGAAGCCGACGAAACGGGCACCACATTCATCGAAAATGCAATCATCAAAGCAAGAAACGCGGCCAAGCATACGGGACATGCGGCTCTTGCGGATGACTCAGGAATCGAAGTTGATGCGCTAAACGGAACTCCAGGCGTTTACTCATCGAGATTTTCCGGCGCAGGCGCGACAGATGAAAAAAATCTGCAAAAACTGATCGACATGATGAAGGACGTTCCCGAATCTTTGCGCACAGCTCGCTATCACTGCGTAATGGTCTATATGCGCCATGCTGACGATCCTGCGCCTCTTGTCTGCCACGCAACATGGGAAGGAGTCATCGCAATCGAACGAAAAGGAACGAACGGCTTTGGATACGATCCTGTCTTTTATATTCCTTCTTTAGGCAAAACGGCTGCCGAACTCAGCCCTGAAGACAAAAACGACATCAGTCACCGAGGAAAAGCTCTGCGCATGCTGACAGAATCGTTCACAAAACAGAATAACGGCTGATTCGATGACAGCCAGGTCTCTGTATGTGCATATACCGTGGTGCATTCGAAAATGCCCTTACTGCGATTTTAATTCGTATCCTGCAAAATCAGGATGCATCCCGGAAAATGATTATTTGTCGGCATTGCTGAAGAATTTGGAATCTGCCGCGGCTTTTCATGACACCGCGCCGCTCGATACTATCTTCTTCGGCGGGGGAACTCCTTCTCTTTTCAGCCCAAATGCCATAAGACAAATAGTAAACAGGGCCAAAGAGCTTATCGGCATTGCCGACAATGCCGAAATCACCATGGAAATGAACCCTGGGACCGTTACGGCAGACAGCATGAGTCAGTATGCCGAAACCATTACACGAGTAAGTTTCGGCGTGCAGAGTTTTGACGACGGCTGTCTCAAAAGATTGGGAAGGATTCATAATTCGTCACAGGCAGCCGAGGCTATAAAGACGGCAAAACATGCAGGCATAGAAGAAATCAATATCGATCTCATGTTCGGCCTTCCAGGCCAAACTCCCGAGCAGGCTCTGACTGACGTAGAAACAGCAATCATGCTCGGAGCCAAACATATCTCGCGCTACCAGCTGACAATTGAAGAAGGCACGCCGTTATTCGACGAACAGCCAGAACTTCCGACAGAAGACGATATGGAGCTCATAGAAAGTTCGGGAGCCGAAGCATTGATGGCCGCAGGATTCGTCAATTACGAAGTTTCTGCCTGGTCTAAACCCAATCATAAGTGCAGACACAATCTTGCCTACTGGAATAATCTTGATTACATCGGCATAGGAGCAGGTGCGCACGGAAGAGCGACAGATTACGCAGGGCGGAAGATTTTAAGGTATTCAGAACCTGAACTTCCCAACAAATTCATGAACGCCGATTGTTATCCAAACGGCATCAGAACTGTAGATCGCTCTGAGCTGCCGTTTGAATACTTTCTGAACGCAGCAAGGATTCGCGGAAACAAGATATATCTGAAGGATTTTGCCGAAAAAACATTCCTCGATCCTGAATGCATAACCGATCGGCTCAATCACGCGATCAAACAAAATCTGATAACCAAACGGCAAGACGAATCATATGAAGTTTATATCGAGCTAACAGAATTGGGCTCTAGATTTATGAATACATTCATCGAATTATTCCTTCCTGAGTGAACTTTGCCGCACCAACCGCGATCGCGAAAGAAATGCGATCGCACTAATAAAATTCTTTGCTTAAAAATGTGACCTGCCTTATAATTTGCGGTGTTTTCATTCCCAACTGACAGGCATCAATCATGAGAGTTAAATTTGTTGCAAACAACGTTGCTCTGAAGGCTTTCGAGCAGAAGAACGCAATCCTCGAGGCAGGCGACGCGAAGGCTTCCTTGCAGGCTGTTGACGCATATATCAATTGGTTCAGCGGCGAGATCAAGTCTCTCGAAAACTGGAAGGCTTTCCTTCCTGAGCACGAGAATTTCGATACTTTCCTCAGCGAAAAGCTTCGCCCTGTAGCTCTTAAGGACGCATACACTTGGGAATGCAGCAAGGCTGATTCCCAGGAGCAGATGGATCGCATCAACTCCTTCCTCGTTCAGTACAACGCAGCAGCTCAGGACTAATCCCTGACGTCAGTTCGATACTGATCAAACTAAAAGGCAGCCAGCAGGCTGCCTTTGTTTTCTTCATAAATGTTGCTTGATCCGACTAACTGTTTACCTTGCTTTGCCGGTAAATGATCGCCGTCATCGAAAACAGGCGATCAGATAATTACTTTCGCTCTGTGTATTAGGTCTTAAATAAACTGCTGTTAATTTGCTGTTATCACTTATAGCAAATATTATATTCCCCGATTTATAACAAACTGGAATTTACATTATTCCTTCGGTTGAAGCGGGCCATAGTAATAGCTGGCTGTCGCACCGCCGTCGGCCAGGAAAGTGGAGCCGGTGATAAAGGCTCCGGCATCACTCATTAGCAGCTCAGCAATATTAGCCATCTCATCTGCAGTACCTGGTCTTCCCGCAGGACACTTTGCGAACATATTCTTATAGAAATCGCCGCGCGGTCCGTTGAACTCGTCGATAGCGAGCGGCGTTACAATGATGCCAGGCGCAATATCATTAAGCCGTGCGCCGCGCTTACCCCAACGAACACACTCATACATCACTCGCTTTTCATTGCAGCGCTTTGCTATCTGGTAAGCATGGAGTGTATCCCTTATATTCTCTGGCTGCAGAATCTCAAGGGAAAGCAGTTCTTCAGTCGGCGTAGTCGCAAGCTGTCTGTCTTGTTCCGGCGTGAGCTGTGGCATACGCCATCCAGACTGACTGGATATTGTTACGCCCGCTCCCCCTTCCGCGATAACTTTTCCGACTTCTTCAAGCAGTACTGCTGTCCCATAAAGATCAACTCTTAAAATCGCTTCGATTGGAGCCTGTGACGGGGATACGCCCGCACCGTTTACCATGTATTTAATCTCACCAAACTCCTGCGCTTTGGCAATCATGGCTTTGATGGATTCTCTTGATGAAAGATCCATCTTGAACGGTTCAACATCAAATCCCGCGTCCGTCATAATCTTTGCGATGGTCTCGCAGTTCTTTATACTCTTGTCACCAAGAATGATCTTCTTGCCAAAACCGACTCTGCGTGCAATTGCCATACTGATCTGTCCTGCACCAGTCACAATCATTATGTCTTTTTTCATTTGTGATTCCTCCGTAAACCCTTATACCGCTCTGTTCGAAGGTGTATTGATCTTGTAACGATATTTATACAAAAGTTTTATAATGTATTGATATTGCTAGATATTTATACTACCTGTCTTTGGAAGTTTACCCCCGTTTTATGGTGAGAACCGCTATCTCTCAGAGTTTAAAATTCATGATTTTCATGAATTGGTTCTCAGTTAGCATTGCATGGTTCAAAGGCAGGCTGGTCTTCGCAATTAGCTGATCAATAAAATCAGATGCAGTTGCCATATTTACTAATTTTCCGTCACATTTTGTAAACTTAAATTCTCTAATAAAATTAAAAATTTCTTGATAAGAATTTTTATCTTCCAATTCAAAGATTTGCAAAACTCTGATAAGAAAAGTAGCCAAGTAACAAATTAAAAAGTGACCGTAAATTGTATTTTTCTTTTGAAGGTACACAGGACGGGCATCAAGTTCTGATTTCATAATTCTAAAACTTTCTTCGATGCGCCAAAGGTTATGATAAACATTGTAAACATCATGATTAGAAAGTTTCAATTCAGAAGTAACTAACAGATTAAAACCGCAAAGTTGTTTATCTTCATTAAGCTTTTTGAAATTAAGCGAAGCTTTGGCTTTGGAACCGTCGGCGCCTTTAAAATCAACATATTTGGAACATTCTCCAAATTCATCCTTTTTTGCTTTAGACAAGCAAAGTTCTCTGGCTTTAAGTTCCAGTTTTTCAATTTCCATCAGCTGCTTTCTTGCAAGAGACGGATTATACGTAACGACTCTTTTTTCGTTCGCCTGAAAAATAACATCTTCATCGTTTTCGTTTACAAATTTATATG
>JAZQPH010000286.1:0-2861 GCA_045628385.1 Succinivibrionaceae bacterium | reverse complement strand
TTCGGCGCCGATTTTGTCGGCATCGGCTTCATCTTTTCGCGTGTAATTTATGCCGGCCTGGATATTGAGTCCGAGGGTGGTGTAAAGAGCTGCCATGCCGGCAGTTGGATTTATCATAGCAAGAATGATACTGCCGATGATGCCTGATATGGTTTTGCCGATTCTGGACGACGCAGCTTCTATGGCACTTGCGATGTGTCTTCTTGTGACATGCGAGATTTCATGAGCAAGAACGCCAGCAAATTGCGATTCATTATCTGCATGCGCAAACAGCCCTGTGTTTACTTTTACATTTCCGCCGAGAAAGGCCGCGGCATTCAGCGTCTGATCTTTTATGAGAAAGAACCTAAACGGGAATCTGACTCCGTTTGCGTGGGAAAGAAGTCTCGAGCCGACAGTTCCGATGTATTCGTCGAGCACGGGATCGAGAATGATCGGCAATCCGCCGCGGGCTTTTCTTATAAAAAATTCTCCGTAGGCTTTTTCTTCTTCGACGCCTATGGCTCCGACTCCAGGAGTTGCGATGGTTGGCAGCAGATGTTCAGAATCAGAAGATTTGCCGTTATAGCGCCATTGCCTGTTTTCCATTTCATCGATCACTTTGTCCATGTCGATGATATCCGATGCCTGGACACCTGTCGCCCAAAGCATGATTGCAGCGCAGAGAGCGAGATTTATTCGTTTTATATTCATATCGCTTAGACGTTCAAGAAGGTCCGTTGTTCCCGTAAATGCTTTCTGATTGGTCAATAATTATAGAATCGGCAGATGATATTCTCCATTGCATGCATGCCGTGTGAGGATGAAATATGCTACGGAGTCCCGTATGCACTAAAGTGTGATCATGCCCAGATTTTAATTTGATGCGTTATAATGACTTGAATTTAAATGGGGGTGTTGTCTACATGATTGAAGTGCTTAAAGGGTGGTATAAGAATCTCCTTAGCGATCCCAATTCAGCGACATTTTTTATTTTAATGGTGCTGTTTTGCCTCATCATTGCTTTTTTTGCTGACGTGTTGAGCCCGCTGCTCATCGCACTTGGCGTTTCGTATATTCTGGAAGTTCCCGTCAAGTATCTGGAAAGAAAGAAAATCATCGGCAGAAAAATGTCGGCATCAGTGCTGATGTCGCTGTTTTTTATCTTTATATTTTTCCTCGTTGTAAACGTCGTGCCGAGCTTGATGAGTCAGATGAAAGGTCTTTCTGACAACATTCCCGAACTCATCAATCGTATGAATGCGTACCTTGGCTCAAAGGCAGTCGAATATCCTTATATGAAGGAACATTTGGAAAGCCTCGGTCCATTAATCAGCGAAAAAATAAGCGATTATTGCAGCAGTTTCCTGCAGAACGATTTTGTTTTTCTTCTTAAAAACATCACGTCTTTCTTGGCCTATATCGTGATCATTCCGATTCTTTCGTTCCTGATGATTACTGACAAAGAATCGATTATCAAGGCAATAAAGAGCATATTTCCTTCAAATCTCGACACATCCAAAAAGATGTGGGGAGAAATGAACAATCAACTCATGAATTACGTGAGCGGAAAGTTCATGCACGTCGTGATAATGAGCATTATCAATTACGTGGTGTTCCTGTGCTTTGGTCTTAATTATGCATTGCTGCTCGGATTGAGCGTCGGACTATCAGTTATCGTTCCTTATGTCGGGGCCGTAATTGTAGCCGTGCCTGTAGTAGGCGTCGCGCTTTATCAGTTTGGTTTGTCGGGAACGTTCGGTTTTCTGGCTCTCGCATTTTTGGTAGTTCAGGTTTTGGACGGCAACGTCGTTGTTCCGATGTTGTTCTCGAAGCATCTTAAATTAAGCCCGTTTGTCATCCTTTCTTCCGTTCTCGTGTTTGGTTCGCTCTGGGGATTCTGGGGCGTGTTCTTTTCAATCCCTCTTGCCACATTCATTAAGACCATCATTACGAACTGGCCGAAAGCAAACCAGTCAAAAGCTGATGTCATCGACGTGCAGGCCGAAAATGCCAGACTAAAGGAAGAAATAACCGAACTTAACGGCGAATTGCGTCTTTCGAAAGTCGGCAAATCAAGAATCGAATCCGAATTGGCTATGATGAAGTCAAAGGCCGAAAGTGAAAAAATTCAGACCATGGATTCTGCAAAGCGCGATATGGCAGAGGACATTTTCCCTGCAATCGAATCTTTGATGGACGCCTCGTCAAAGACATCCGCTAAGGACAAGCGCGGCGACAAAAATCAGTTTGCCGAAATTGGTGCGCAATTGGTCGAAAAGATGGTCGCATGCGGTCTAGAAATAATTAACGCTACTGGGTGCATTCTCAACTCTGATATCCATCATGTTGTCAAAACAGTAGATAAGAGTGGAGATTTGGGGCCGGGTGTCGTTTCAAAGGTTTTGAAGCCTGGTTATCGGTTTAATGGAAAGGTTTTGCGCCAAGCTGATGTTGAAGTGACGCAGGCAAAGGAAACCGCCGAAAAATAAGTCTGCAGGCAATTGCTGAATTATTTTTAGTTTATGGTGGCAGGGTGCATATCACCCTGTCATTTTTTATTTGATTCGCTCGGATAATAAAAAGGACAGCAATGCTGTCCTTTTTATTTGTCGCTCACTTTATTTGTCGATCAGTGGAGCAGAGTATAGAGCTTTCTTCTGTACGCTGATGCAGCTGCATCTTTGCCCATGGTTGCGATGATGTCGAGATATGTTTTTTTTGCGTCTTTGTAATCGAGATTCTTCTTAAGGACCTTCAGAAGACAATCGAGTGCTTCAGATTTTTTTCCGAGAGCGTTGTATTGAATTGCAAGTTCGATTGCGAGATCCAAATCTTCGGGATTCTCCTCGAATTTGCGTTTGATATCTTCAATTGGCGAA
>JAZQPH010000285.1:0-2405 GCA_045628385.1 Succinivibrionaceae bacterium | reverse complement strand
CAAGAAAAAGCTTCGGCCAATAACTTTAGACTGCTCGGAATTACCAGACAAGAGAATTATGATCTGCTGGAAAATCGCGTGCTTAAAGACTTTTTGATTCGTTGTATATTGTCCTCAAGCGATTATATGCACGAGTTTTCTGGTACTGAGACTTTTAGATCGTCAGACAGATACAGAAAAGTAAGAGCTTTTCGAAAAGAGTGCGAATCATGTCTTGCTCGTCCTGAACTGGCTGGGGTGATTCGACAAAAGGTTCTCCCTTCGCCGAATTATGTTTTGCAAAATGATATGAGATATAAATCCATATGGAAGCAATACATAAAACTCGTTAGAAAGACGAAAGAACGAGATGATATATGGACATTTCAGCAAGGAACATTCTCTGATTTGTGTCAGGTGTTGTTGCATGGTGCAATTGCAGGTCTTGCAACTTCACATGAAAACGTTTCATCAGGCACTAGTTCTGGTCGTAATTCTGATAAAAGCGTTCAGTTATCTTTTGCTTGCGATTCTCCGATCGAATTTTATTCAGAACAGTTACTTGGAAGACGTCTGCGTTCTAGCTCTGTAATAGGACCATTGATTGTTAAAATTGCAGACAGAAAGTATGTAATGGATTTTTTTTCAGATCTGCCAGGAGAATCCCAGTCTATTCCATCAATTGGCGATGTTTTTTCGCAGTTAAACATTCTCGGAGCAACGTGCTATTTTACTGTTACTCCTTCTGGTGAAGATGCTTTGCTCAAAAAACTAATCGTTCCTATCTATTTTGTTCATACCGCCGATGCCAAACAAAATTCGTTTGATTATAAATTGTGTCACAGTGCTTCAGAATCATTGAGAAAATTTTATGTGGCGACTAAGAATATTGGCTATCTGTCTGGATTAGTATTTACCAGTTTTTTGTCTGAATCGCATGAAAATTTCCTAGCAGAAGAATCGATAAGTAATAAGCACATATTTAGGGACAGATCGCAGAATAAAGCTTTAAATGAAGCAACTTCATCAGAAGTGATTAGTCTTGTTGAAGAGGGGCAAGGCAACGTTCAGGAACATTCAAAATGTTTGATGTGTCCTCATGCTTCCTTGGTTGAAGTTAATGTCAGATCATGTGGATGGCCAAATACCATTAAATTGCTTCAAAAGTGGCTGAAAATAATTTTGTTAAATAACGACGCCAGGATCAATGGTTTATTTTGAAATTTGGTGACAGATGGCTAGAGTATTTTCGATATCGGCATTTGGTCTTTGCGACTATGTAACAGATAAAAGATGCAATGGACAGCATGGCAATGCCGTTCCTTCTGTCATTGTTATTCCTGAAGAAGGGAAAAATGTAGTTTGCGGGAAATATGCTCAAAGATCTCGTATTGGAACAGGCTTATGTCGCCCAGCTGATGCGCATTTTGATATCGGTACTGGCAAGAAAACTAGAAGAGTTCTTGTTGCCAATGTTTGGGAAGTATTCACCAAGACTAATAGCAGAGATCCGTTATTTCTTAACACAGGTATGAGTTGTTCTGAGTTGCTTTCTGCCCATATAGAATCTCTTGTGGAGGAATTTTTTGAGGAGCACGGTTTGGCCCCATGCGATTCAGATCAGTTTGTGCTGCCCATTCCTAATGAACTGGACGAAATGGCTCAGGAGTGCCTGTTACGAGCTTTGTCTAAGAGAAGAAAGTTCAATCTTAAAAATACCACTTTGCTTTGGAGACCGATTGCGGCACTGATGAGTTACCTGGACAGTCATGATTGTTCGATTCCTTTGGATAAAGAAATTTGCGTAATCTATGCTGGCGCCGATATGGTAGAAAATTGCTACTTTACGGTTGAATCACAGGTTGCGCATGACGGAAAAGTCTATCAAATTCCTAAGCGCGGGTTGGATTCTTCGGTAAGAATTGATACCTCAGGATGCGATTATTTGACATCAATCGCATCAGATCTTTTTAACGCATCTTCCGATCAAACGCAGTCATTGCTCCACGAATGGCGTCATTTAAATTTTGCTGCGGATTTGTGGCATGCGCTGTGCGGTAGGCGTTATTCAGGTGATATTCTTGAGCCTTCGAATTATGGGATAGATGTTCGTCAGCCAGTTATGGTTGATAACATTTATTCTTGGGATGTAAGCGTATCAGATTTAAGACGACAATGTCTTAAGACATCTGAAGAAATAAAACAAGATGGAATTGTTCGCCGATCAATAGTTGATGCCGTCTTTAAATACTCTCGCGCTGATGGACATGAATTGCCAACATCTTTCCTTCTGTGCGGTCCGATTTGTACAGAAGAACTAAGAGATACGTTCTGTTCAGAATATCCCTTGTTAACATCTGCAGATTCAATCGTGAAAAACGGGGTTAGTTTGAATTGTTGCTGCGACAATATTCTTGACGGAGCGT
>JAZQPH010000284.1:0-3666 GCA_045628385.1 Succinivibrionaceae bacterium | reverse complement strand
CTATTGAAAAATTATTAGAAAACTTAACAGCACCAATCCGAAAGATTAGCACTGAGCAAATCAGATCTTATCTTTCGGATTATCAACAAATAAATAACTGCAGCAAAACCACTATCGACAATGTGCGAAGAAATATCTCTAGTTTTTTCTCATGGCTGGAGGAAGAAGATTATATACTTAAAAGCCCCATGCGGCGCATTCACAAGATCAAAACAAAACAACAAGTAAAAGAAACGATATCAGATGAATCGATTGAAAAACTTCGAGATGGATGCACCAGCTTAAGAGATATTGCCATTATTGATCTTCTATATTCTACAGGAATGCGTGTAGGTGAATTAGTCAACCTAAATGTTTCTGATGTTGACTTTGAAGCCAGAGAATGCATAGTATTTGGAAAAGGAGATAAAGAGAGACGCGTATATTTTGATGCAAAAGCAAAAATTCATCTTCAAAATTATTTGAAATCGAGGAAAGATGATAATAAAGCTTTGTTTGTCACGCTTAATTACCCGCACGAACGACTGAAAATAAGCGGAGTCGAAATCAGAATTCGACAATTAGGAAGAAGACTCAATCTTAATAAAATTCATCCGCATAAATTCAGAAGAACTATGGCTACAAGAGCAATAGACAAAGGTATGCCAATAGAACAAGTTCAAAAAATTCTTGGACATTCTCAAATTGATACAACAATGCAATACGCAATAGTAAATCAAAACAACGTTAAAACATCCCATCAAAAATACATTTCATAAAAATACAAGAGTGTGTCATACACCTTTTTTCAACACGATCAAGCCCGATTTGTCGAGATGTTTGGAGATGTCATTCTAAATACAAAATGTTGGAAAGTTGAGGAATGGAGTAATGTCGTCAATATTGTTAACGGTCGGAATCAAAAAGAAGTTGAGAAGGCAGATGGGCAATATTTGATCTGTGGAAGCGGTGGAGCTATAGGCAGAGCAAATGATTTTCTTACTAATGAGGATTCTGTAATTATTGGAAGAAAAGGTAATATTAACAAGCCTATACTCATGCATGAAAAATATTGGAATGTTGATACAGCATTTGGAATTGAACCAAATAAACAATTTCTTAATATAAATTATTTTTATAATTTTTGTTTGTTATTTAATTTTGAAAAATTGAATAAGACAGTAACCATACCAAGTTTAACTAAGACAGATTTGTTGAGTATAAAAATGCCTATTCCTGATATGGATGTACAGTGTCAATTCTCCGATTACGTCACACAAATCGACAAATCAAAAGTTAGAGAGATCACCAATTTTCATATCCTATCGTGTCATAATATGGCATTAGTGGCTTAGCATATCGAGGTTTCTCATGGGTAATTTCGAACTTTTCAAATCAGAGACAATATTCTCAAGTTTTGTCGACGTCGCTATTACCGCCGAAAAAATCCTTTCGATAGATACTTCCGCCTGCGTTTTCAATTGCCGAAAAGCGATGGAAGTTGCTATCAAATGGATGTATTCCGTTGACAGAGATCTTGACGAGCCAATCGATGACAATCTTGCAAATCTATTGAGGACTCCTGAATTTATAGAGATTGTGGGTGATGATTTGCTTCAAAGGCTCCACCTTATTAGAAAAACAGGCAACATAGCAGCACACGCCACTAGACAAATATCCAAAGAACAAGCTCTTCTTTGCCTTGAAAATCTTTTTAATTTCTTTGACTTTATCGGCCATTGCTACTCGCAAAATTACGAGCAGAAAAAATTTGATCCAAAACTTTCCCTGTCAGCTCAAGAACCAAAAGAAAAAATAGTCATCAAAGAGGTTCCTTCCAAAGAATCCTTAGAAGCCGAACTGAAACTTCAGGACCTCTTAAAAGAAAATGCAGCACTTCGCGAAGAACTGTCTGCGCGCAGAGAGGAGAATAAATCTTCATACGTCGCGAATCCGCTGAATATTTCCGAATACGAAACCCGCAAGATCTACATCGACACCATGCTTATGGATGCCGGATGGGTAGAAGGCAAGAATTGGATCAACGAATACGAGATCCGAGGAATGCCGAATAAGTCGGGAGTCGGCTACGCGGACTATGTTCTTTTAAGCGACACGGGAGCAATTCTTGCGGTAGTAGAAGCAAAGCGCACCTGCAAGGACGTTTCGGTTGGCCGCCAGCAGGCAAAGTTGTATGCGGATCTTATCGAAAAATCTCAGGGATTCAGGCCGGTAGTCTTTCTTACAAACGGCTTTGAGACGCGCATCGTGGACGGTCAATATCCTGAGCGACCGTGTTCCGTAATTTACTCAAAGCGCGATTTGGAACGTCTTTTTAATTTGCGCAAGCGAAAGACAGATTTAAAAAACGTCAAAATCGACAAGTCGATCGCGGGCAGATATTACCAAGAAGAAGCAATCAAAAAAGTTTGCGAAAGCTTCGGAGAAAACAACCGCCGCAAAGCTCTTTTGGTGATGGCAACGGGATCGGGAAAGACGAGAACCGTCATCGGACTTGTCAAAGTCCTTTTGGAAGAGGGGTGGGCGTCTAACATACTCTTTCTTGCGGACAGAACCTCGCTTGTCACGCAGGCTCAAAGAAGCTTCGTCAACCTGATGCCGAATTTGTCTTTATGCAATCTTACGGAAGAAAGAGACATTAATACGCGAAGAGCCGCAAAGTGCATTTTTTCAACATATCAGACGATGATGAACTGCATCGATTCGGTAAGGGACGGCGACGATAAAAAACTTTTTACCTGCGGCCATTTTGACATCGTCATCTGCGATGAAGCGCATCGCTCGATTTATAACAAGTTCCGCGATATTTTTAATTACTTCGACGCGCCGCTCGTCGGTCTTACGGCAACGCCTAAAGACGAAATCGACAAGAATACTTACGAAGTCTTTAATCTTGAAAACAACCAGCCGACGTACGCCTATGAATTGGCTCAGGCGGTAGCTGACGGCTACCTTGTCGATTTCATATCCATCGAAACGGCGTTAAAGTTTCTGGAAAACGGTATTTCATACGATGATCTGTCTGAAGAAGACAAACAATCATTCGAAGAAACTTTCGCAAACATCGAAGATTTGCCTGACAGCATATCGTCTTCCGCTCTCAATGAATGGGTATTTAACAAGGACACCATCAGAAAAGTTCTCGACACACTGATGAATAAAGGTCTTAAGGTCGAGTACGGCAACAAGATCGGCAAAACCATTATTTTTGCCAAGAATCACAAGCATGCCGAAAAAATTCTAGAAGTGTTCAATGATGAATATCCGAAACTTAACGGATATGCTGTTGTCATCGACAATTTCATTAATTATGCCCAAAAAGCCATAGATGAATTCTCTGAACCGCAAAAACTGCCGCAGATTGCGATATCCGTCGACATGCTGGATACCGGCATCGACGTTCCTGAAGTTCTGAATCTCGTATTCTTCAAGAAAGTCATGTCTAAGTCGAAGTTCTGGCAGATGATAGGGCGAGGAACCCGTCTTTGCGAAGGTCTGATCGACGGCGCCGACAAAAATAAATTTTATATTTTCGACTTTTGCGGCAACTTTCAGTTCTTTAGGATGAATACGCGAGGCGAACCTTCATCAAGAATGCTTTCCCTGCAGGGGGCCTTGTTCAGTCTGCAATTTGAAATGTGCTTTAAGCTGCAGGACATTAATTAT
>JAZQPH010000283.1:0-1866 GCA_045628385.1 Succinivibrionaceae bacterium | reverse complement strand
GTCTTCTGAGGTTTCCACGGCGCCGGCTTTATCTTGGCTCTCATAAAGGTTGACGACAACATTCGAATAACTAGGCGAGGTGTTTGGCTGAGCTGTTAAAGCTGAACGCGCCAAATCAGCAGTTTTGCGCCTTGACGTGACCGATGCAGGTCCTTCAATAAGCTCCGGGCCGTATTCGCCCACGATGCCGAGTTCTCCCGGTTTGATAAAACCGCCCTTGTCGTGCATGGACACGGATGTGAGCTGGGACAGAGCGGCGGTAGTGGTCGCAATGGCCGACGCGTAGTTGGCAAGTTTCTGCGGCCAGGTAACAGCTGTGGGATCGTTTAAAGCTCCGAGCCATGCCTTAACTGCATCCATAGTTGCGCTTGCTGCGGCAAAACTTTTCTGAACCGCAAACAGAGCTTTATAGGAGCCTGAAGATTCGTCCATGCTGTCGGTCAAATCATAAAAGGCATCGCTCATGCTTTGCGTCAAATCAGCCATTTTTTCGTAGGGCTCTTGCGATTTTTTAAGTTCCTTTGTCTGCTTATCTTGCTTCTTTATGATGCTTTCGGAGTTGTATCTGTCGATAAGCTCAGCACGGGACTGAAGATAAGTTTCTTCTGAAATTAACTGCTCCCGGTGGAATTTATCCAGCATGTCGAGCTTAACCGTGCAGGTTTCCTGAAGCTGCATTATTTCTGCTTCTTCGGGATTTAGAGAGCGCAAAAACTCCTGAGCATCAATTTCCAGCTGCTGTTTTTGCTTTAGATACTCTTCCTCGATAAGCAGCAATGCATTGTTCTTTTCGATTTCAGAAACTTGCTTGTTTTCGGCAAGAACCTCGTAAAACTCCTTGAGTTTTTGAGCGTGTTCGATTTCGATTTTTTCCAAATCATTTTTAGAATCTAGTTCCAGCTCCAGAATTTTTTCATAGTAAGGAGTCCAGGTGTCGCGAGCCTCCTGAGACTTGGAAGAGCCACCGCCTGTCTTAGTATTTTTGCTGACGAAATCCAAGCCGTTTTCATTGTTTTGCGTTCCCAAACCTATCGGATTGTCTTTAAATTTTTGCTCCAGCTGTTCGCGCTTTTCTTTGATGCGGTTTTGAGAGTCGGTTATTTCCTTTTCAATGCCTGCAATAGCAGCCTTGTAAATCACAGCTGTTTTATTTGCCTCCTTTTCGGTTTGCTTGCGAGCATATAAATAACCCGATACATAATCACCGCCGGACAAAGCGCTGCCGATGCCTTCGCCTATGGCATTGAGCACTCCGACGGTGTTGTCCCAAAGCTTGCCGATTTGCTGGCTTAACTTTAAAAAGCCGATTTGCGCAAACTGAAAAAAGCGGGAAAAGAATAACTTCCATTCTCCCGTGCCTTCCTCCATTTTTAAACCGATTGCTTCAAGCGCTGTGCCGAACATATCCGTCGTAGCATTCCAAGCATCGCTTATGCCCTGGAAGGTGTCTTTTACAAGTTTTGCTAAATTATGGAACCACTCGCTTATTGCGGGATCGTTAAGCCAGTCCGATATACCATTAACAACGTTGGCAATAAAATCGTTGCCCATAATAATGAGCTCGCCGAAACCGCCATCAGATTGCATAATGCGAGTGCATAAAGTTCCCCATGCATTTTCAAGTCTTCCGCTTGCAGCCGCGACGGTATTGAGTTTCTGCTCCAGCACCCCGTCAAAGTTATTTTTTGCGATATCTGCTAAGTATGAATCCAGAGCCTTGCTGTTTTTATCAATTTCCTGAGTCACGCCTTTGTAGGTAACGCTGACGGTGTCTCCGTTGTCTTTGGCTACGATGCCGAACTGTCTCAATGCTTTATAAGAGCCCTGGGAAAAGGCAATAACCGAATTAAGTCGGATCGTAGCCAT
>JAZQPH010000282.1:0-2887 GCA_045628385.1 Succinivibrionaceae bacterium | reverse complement strand
AAGTTCAAGAAATATGCCGACAGCTATGTTAACAAAGAAGACATAACGTCCGTATATATTTACGGAATATGTTTTTTTAAAAAATATTGTTCCGTCGTGTCTGAAAAATTGAAATAATTTGACGTTCTTGGCATGCAAATGTTATCGCCAAATGCTGATATATTGCATGGGTGACTTTTGTAATGACGCAGATCCTGATGCGATTTTTGAACTGTTTGACGGTTTTGCAATGGTTTGGGCAAGTAAGTTATGACGCGTCATCAGCAAGATTGCATCATGCGCTGTCACTTGTGAATGTTGGCAAATAATTTGCTTTGGTTTCTGTCGGCATGTGCTGAAAATTCCTGCGAGCAGGGGGAGCAATAATGAATATGAGAAACTGGGCATTCGCCGCGATCGCGGTGCCGATGCTGCACCTGTCATGCGCCGAGCTGTGTTTAGCAGGATCGGACGTGCCGGAACTTATTCAGCTTTACACGCAGGACGAACTTAACGAGCTTATTTCCCGGGGAGAACATTTGCGCCGCATCGTTATCGACGAATGCCAGTTCACCAAGGATATAAGAGACAGGGCTTTGGTTCTGCATTATCCTTCGTACCTATATCTTTGGGGCGACATGAATCTGACCGATACCTGCATCAAGGGCGTCAGACAGGACGGCGTCAAAGCTATGGGAATGGCTGCCGACAAAGGCATGCCTATTGCCATGTACCGTCTCGGCATGATGTATTTAAAGGGAGAATATGTGCAGCAGGATGACAATCTTGCGTATTCCTACCTTTACAGGGCCGCATCTCTCGGCAATCCCGAAGCCAGGGTTCAGCTAGCCGACATCATGGTTGCAAATCCAGGTCATGAAGCCGATTTCGAAAGAGCCTACAACTGGCTGTTTTTTACGGTTTTTCGCACCGACATGGACAAAAAGAAGGCTGAAGCGTCTTTGGCAAAATTGGGCAACCTCATGCCGCCTTCGCTCGTCAAAAAGGCAAGAACCGCGCCTTACGATTGATATGAGGGCAGGGCAATGGCAAAACATTCTGAATATGCCTAATGCGTGAAGCTCGCGGAATGCAGACCGCCGCCCTGCGAGCATTCAATCCAGCAGGCCATGACTGAGGCGGTTCAATTCTAAAAACGCCCGATCAAAGGTCAAACAAAAAGCCGGCAAGCCGGCTCTTTGTTTGTCTGAAAGCGCTGAACGCCAAAAACGCTCAGGTTCGATTCGCGTCAGCATATCTGATGCGGGAACTGCGCTGCGGCAAGATGCCGCCATGGCAAAATGATGATGCTACAGCAAAAATCCCTGCATCAGTTTAAAGAATACGATTGCCAAAATTGCGCCCGAAGGCAGCGTTATCACCCATGAAAGGAAAATGCTGCGGATGACGTTCAGGTTGATGGCAGCGATGCCGTGGGCAAAGCCTATGCCGATGATGGCGCCGACCAGCGTTTGGGTTGTCGATATAGGAAGCCCCGTTCCCGAAGCGATTACCACCGTTCCCGCGGTCGCAAGCTGCGCGGCAAAGCCCTTGCTCGGAGTCAGATGCGTTATTTTGACTCCGACGGTCTTCATGACTCTGTATCCCAATGTCGCAAGTCCGATGACGATGCCCAACGCGCCCAAAGGCAAAATCCACCATTCGATGGTATTGGGATCGTATCCGTCGACCGTCGCGGTTTTGATGGACGACACGACCGCGGACAGCGGTCCTATCGCATTGGCAACGTCATTTGAACCGTGGGCAAAAGCCATCGCGCAGGCGGTCACGATCATCAGCACGCCGAATACCTTTTCGACGTTGGCATAATGGCTTTTGTGCCCGGTCGCGTCAAAATTGAGCTTGTTGATGACAAGCTTGCCCGCAATGGCGGAAACAAGGGCGATGCCGACGGAGATAAGGACCGACGCTTGATTGCTGATATCGATGCCCAAGTGCTTAAGACCAGATTTCAGCGTGATGATCGAAAGAATCAGGAAGGTCAGGGCAATGTATGCGGGTGCCACTCTCAAAGCATGCTTTAGCGGGTGAAAATGGCGGAATATGCTGCGCTGAACGCTGATGAAGAGCGCGTATGCAAGAACGCCCGAGATGAGCGGCGTTACGATCCACGAGCCGACGATTCCCCACAGCTGGTTCCAGTGCACGGCATGCGGGCCGACGCAGACGATGGAAAAGCCGACGAGAGCGCCGATTACGGAATGCGTCGTCGATACGGGCCAGCCGAGTATCGAGGCCACGATGAGCCACGTGCCCGCCGCAAACAGGGTGGAGATCATGCCGAATGTCAGGAGCGTTTCCTGTCCAGCGAAGCTTGCCGTGTCGACTATGCCTTCTTTTATGGTGTTGGTAACTTGCCCCCCTGCGAGGTAAGCGCCCAAAAACTCAAAGATTGCGGCAACGATCAATGCCTGCACGACGGTCAGGGATTTTGTGCCGACGGATGTCGCCATGGCATTTGCGACGTCATTTGCGCCGATGCCCCAGGCCATGAAAAAACCAAGAACGATGGTCAGACAGAGGATCAGATCTCCGTGAGCCAGAAGAACTTCCATGCTTAGGATCTCCCGACCATGATTTCTAACTTGCCGCCGACTTTTTCTGCCTGATCCGCGAGATCGCCGACTTTGTTGAGAATATCGTATAGAAAAATGGCATCTATCGGATTAAGTTCGGACTCGCGTTTGTACAGCGTGTGCCTAAGTTCGATCTGCAGTTTGTCGGTATCCGATTCGATTTCTCCGAGTCTTAGGATCATGTCCTTGACCAATTTCACTTCTTTGCCTCTGAAGCCCGTTTCCAGAAGATCGTCAAGTTCTCCTATGGCTTTTGATGCCAGCAAGGTGGCGTCAAGGCATCTTTTGAGATAGCTGAAAAACAGTTCTTT
>JAZQPH010000281.1:0-10747 GCA_045628385.1 Succinivibrionaceae bacterium | reverse complement strand
GCATGAGTATATGCCTATAGATGTTCTGCTTTTTTGTCAGATGCGACAACTTCGCCGACTCGCAGATTTTTAAAGTCAAAAAGTCTTGAGTCCATCATGTGGGACGGCTGCATTTCTGTAAGCGCCCTTGCCAGAATATCCGTTCTTCCAGGGTATTCTTTCTCCCATTTTTTCAGCATGTCTTTGATGATCTGCCGTTGCTGATTTTGGTGAAAGGTGCACAAATCGCCGATGATAGGATATCCCTTTGCTTTGGCCATTTTGGCCATATCATCTTCGCAACAGTAGACCATCGGTCTTATAACGCAGTTTTTGCCGTCATCGGTAACCAGCTTCGGCGGCATGGATTTGATTCTGCCAGCAAAGAACATATTCATGAACAATGTTTCCAAGAGATCATCTCTGTGATGTCCGAGGGCAATTTTGGTTGCTCCGAGCTCGCCTGCTACTCTGTAGATGATGCCTCTTCTTAATCTTGCGCATAAAGAGCAGACGTCTTTGCCTTCAGGGATTTTTTCCTTGACGATGCCGTAAATGTCTTCGTCCGAGATGATTCGATAATCTATGCCCTCTTGCTTGAACCAGCTTTCCATGAGACCTTCTGGGTAGTTCGGAAGATGCGGATTCACGTGCACGGCGACGATTTTGAACTGAACTGGGGCGCTGTGCTGCAGGCTTCTTAAAATATCAAGCATGACATAGGAATCTTTGCCGCCGCTCATGCAGACCATAACGAGGTCGCCTTCTTCGATCAGCCCGAAATCCCCGATTGCTTTGCCCGCGTAGTGGCGAAGCCGTTTGACGAGTTTGTTCAGTTCGTATTTTTCTTTGCGATTGTCGGTTTGCTGCTGATCTGCCATTTTGATTTGCCTAGTAACCTGCTTGGGTTTTGCTCAATGATACAGGCAAACTGACCAGATGTGAAAAGAAATCCCGAAAGATGAATATATCCTTCGGGATTCAAGCTTGCTTTCGGCACGTTTTATCGCTTATCAGAGAATGAGCTCATAAGCCGTGCCGATGTTATACGGCAACTTTGAGCATCAGGACGTCGCATTGCAGTTCCGATACCACGATTTCTGCAGTATTGCCGATCAGCGCTCCAGCCAATCCGTCGCGGCCTGCCGTGCCGAGAATCACTAAATCGGCATCCAGCCGCTTTGCGAGATCCGGAATAACCATATCTGGAAGACCGGTAATCGCATGGGTGTTTTCCAGAGGGATTCTGTGGGCAAAGGCAAAGGCCGTAAGTTTTCTGCGGTGATCCTCGTGAAGCGCCTTATGGTAGGTGTCAGGGATGAATCCCGGAACGTCCGCATTCATCTGCATGGCTGGCGTTGGCACCACATTGACAAGATGGATGTTGGCTTCAGTAAGTTTTGCCAACATCTGAGCTTCTCGGAGCAACTTGAGGTTGATTTTGTTGTTGATGTCGTTGCCCGTGAAAGTTGTTGCGACGACGATATTGCCGCCTTTCTTCCATTCGCGTCCCTGAATCAGCGTGACGGGCACTTGGCTTTTTCTCGTGATCTGCCAATCGTCTGGGGTAAAGAGAATGTTGTCGAGATTGTCGGCATCGTCTCCTGCTGGTTTAAGAACAAGATCGTACTGGCCTTCAGAAATTTCGTTTAGTGTGGATTCCGCCGTGCTGCGGGACCAAACGACTTTGCTTGCGATGTTCTGCGCATCGGGACAGACCTCTGAGATTGCATCGTCGACTTCTTTCTGTCTTGCTTCGATGACTCCGCGCAAAATTTCTTCTTTTTGGGTAAAGTCGCCTATCAGGGTCAATTCCTCGGCAAAGTCAAAAACAGGGAGGAACAGGGTGATTTTGCATCCAGGAATGATTTTTCCCAAAAACAGAGCCTTTTCGAGGGCGTTGCGGTTGAATCCCGATGCGTCCAAAACAACGAGAATGTTGCGGTAGCTTTTCATAAGCGTTCCTCCTTTTGCTTATATCCCATTTGAGATTATCTGCCGCCGCAAATTTCGGGATGAGTCTCGCCGCACGTTTTGGCAATGAGGGGGTGACGAAGTCGGCAATTTTTTAAATATTCGTCAACCCTCTGTCCAATCTGAGTATTCTTTTCATGTCAGTATAACTTTTCCGATATTGCTGAAAGATTGAAAATTTCGCCGTTGATGATGCGTTTGCCGTGTGGGCGGCGAAAATAAAAAACTCCCCCAAAGGATGTCTAAGGGGGAGCGGCAATTAAGGATTTAAATAGCTCGAATGCTAATCTTGGGCGTCTTGCATCGATTCTGCTGAATCCGCTGCCTTAGGCATATCTTTTTTCTCAGGCAGAGCCATTGCAGATTCGTTTATGCTTCGAAGCTCGGCAAAACCTGCTGCTTTGCCGGAAATCCTTGGCTGATAGCGTTTTTCAGCAGGCATTTCGGCAATTGCCGCGCCTGCGGCAAGTTCCTTCTTTTCTGGAAGGGCAGGTTCGCTTGCAAATGTCGTCATTGAAGCAAATCCGGCAGCCTTAACCTTTTTCTCTTCGTCAAAGTTATCGATTCTTGCAGAAGCAGGAGCCGAAACAGGAAGAGTCTGCTTTTCAGGAAGCGCAGGTTCGCTGTGATTCATATTTTCGATGAATGATGCGCCAGCTGCAGGAGCCTGAGCTCTTACAGGAGTTGTTTCGCGACCTTCGTTCCAAGGTGTGAGCGAAGCAGGAGCTTGGGTTTGGAACTGTGTCTGTGCAGGGCGCTGAGGTCTTTCTCTGCGTTCGCGGCGTTCCTGACCTTCGCCTCTGTCAAAACGCTCGCGGCGTTCTTTGCGTTCGCCCTTTTCGAAACGATCTCCGGAGCGGCGCTCGCGGCGCTCCTGGCCTTCGTTTCTGTCATAGCGTTCGCGGCGTTCTTTGCGCTGATCTTGATTGTTTGACTGGATCGGCGCATTGCTGCTTTCTCCGCGAGACTCCATGAGTTCTGTCGTGAACTGCTGCTGAGTTTCGGCAATTTCGGCATCGAATCCGCGATTGTCGGCGATAAAAGAAGCATGCTGCATTTCCGCCAAAGCGGCCTGGTCGGAGCCTTCTTCTCTTATGCGGGCTGCAGTTCCGCGGCGATCGCGTCTTTCTCTGCGCTCCTGGACAGTTGCCTGTTGCTGCTGCTCATCGCGCATCTGTCGATTGTCCTGATTCTCGGATTCCTGGCCGAATCTTGGGTTTCTTCCAGGTTTCTGACCTCTCTGAGGACGATCATCCTTCTTGAATCGATCGCGGCGGTTTTCCTGTCTGTCAGGACGTTCGGAGACTTCATTTGATCTCTGCGCGCGATCTTGCTTCTTAGGATTGCGATCTTTCTTCGCATCTTTGCCGCGCACGTTCTTTGACGGTCCGTTCTTGCGTTTGCCCTGCGATTTCTTGGATGAATTATCCGAAGAACCGAAGAGAGACTTGAACTTGTCGCCGAGTTTTCTGAAGAAACGGGAGATAGCAATGCGCGTCTGAGACGGTGCATGCTCCGCTTCTTGGACTGCCATAACCGAGTTGACCGCAGGTTCTTCGCGCTTAGCCTTTTCTTTGGCCGCGAACTGACCGTATGCGTGTTCGTGCTGGCACTCGCATCCTTCTTCTTCTTCTCTTTCTCTCAGCACGTCATCAAGCGTTTCTCCGTCGCGGACGCGGTAGATGTCATAGTGCGGAGTTTCCAGTTTGGCATCTGGCATGATGAACACGCGTACGCCGTGGCGGCCTTCGATTGCCTTGACCGCATCGCGCTTTTCGTTGAGAAGATATGCGCAAACGGAAATAGGCACCATGGCGTATACCTGGGAGGTCTTTTCCTTCAGTGCTTCTTCTTCGATAAGACGCAGTATGGAGAGCGAGAGAGACTCTTCGTCTCTTATAAAACCTTGGCCGGAGCAGCGAGGGCAGACATGCATGGAGGCATCATTAATCGATGGCTTGATGCGCTGTCTTGACAGTTCCAGAAGACCGAAACGGGAGATTTTGGCAATCTGAACTCTGGCTCTGTCCTGCTGAACGGCTTCGCGCATGCGATTTTCGACTTCGCGCTGGTTTTTGATAGGCGTCATGTCGATGAAATCGATGACGAAAAGACCGCCAAGATCGCGCATTCTGAGCTGGCGCGCGATTTCGTCGGCAGCTTCAAGATTTGTCTGAAGAGCAGTTTCTTCGATGTCTCCGCCTTTGGTTGCCTTGGCGGAGTTGATATCGATGGAAGTGAGCGCTTCGGTCGGATCGATGACGATTTCTCCGCCCGACGGCAGGCGAACTTTGCGCTGGAATGCCGATTCGATCTGATTTTCGATCTGGTAATGCGTGAACAGAGGGATTTCGCCTTCATAGAGCTTCACGCGGCTTGCGAATTCTGGACGGACGAGATTTATGTGACGCAGAGCCTGATCATAAGTCTCCTTGTCATCGATAAGGATTTCGCCGATATCTGGACGCAAGTAGTCGCGGATAGCGCGAAGAACAACATTGCTCTCCTGATAAATGAGCAGCGGAGCCTGGTTTTCGTCGGATGCGCTCTTGATGAACTTCCAGAGAGTGGTAAGGACGTTGAGATCCCATTCAAGTTCGCTAGGAGCTTTGCCTACGCCTGCGGTGCGCACGATGACACCCATTCCGTGAGGAACTTCTATCGAATCGAGAACGGCGCGCATTTCTTCGCGTTCCTCGCCTTCGATGCGTCTTGAGATGCCGCCTGCGCGAGGGTTGTTCGGCATAAGCACGAGATAGCTTCCCGCCAGACTGATGTAGGTAGTGAGCGCCGCGCCTTTGCTGCCGCGTTCTTCTTTCTCAATCTGTACGATGACTTCTGTGCCTTCAGGCAGTGCGGTCGAAAGATCGGTTCTGCTTGAATATGCGTGTCCGTCGGTGAAGTACTCTTTGGATATTTCCTTCAGAGGAAGGAATCCGTGGCGCTGCGCGCCGTAATTGACGAAAGCAGCCTCGAGGCTCGGTTCCACTCTCGTGATGACGCCCTTGTAGATGTTGGCTTTTTTCTGCTCGTGACCAAGACTTTCGATGTCGAGATCGTAGAGTTTCTGCCCGTCTACGAGGGCAACGCGCATCTCTTCGATTTGAGTCGCGTTGATAAGCATTCTTTTCATTAAGCGATGCTCGAATTTTATCGTCGGGCTTGCGGCGATTTTTGCATACGCCAGCCCTGCGGCAGGCGTTATGGCATCGCCTGTCGGGTCCCGTTCCGATGTATTGTTTTTACCGTGCGGCTCGCGGGGGATTTTCAGCCATCCGCGCCCTGCGGCCGCGTTCATGCAGCATATGGAAAGCCGTGCTTGCCAGGGAGCTCTGATTTCGGCTGCCCGGTCGGCGTGCGCATAAACAAAAATTCGCGGGAGTTTGTCCTAGCTTCGCCGTAATTCTTTCGGATGCTTATTCAGGCACCTCTGGATCGACGCAAGCGATCGAAAGAATTGGCGGTTACAGACAAAAACCTAAGCCGTTGCCGGCTCTCTCGTATACTGTGCAATCCGCATGAGTCCGTACCCTTCGGGAGTTTTTTTTGATCCCTGAAGGCGCATAGGGACGCGCTTTTTCCTGCGTGAGCGGGATACTTAGGCGCTTTGCGCTCGGCGCCGCCGCAAAAAGACTGGCGCTCGCATTCAGATCTTGCAGGCTGCGGATGCAGATTGTCGCGGGGCATTTCCCGGCATCTTTTGGACCGATGCCGCAGGTTGCAAGCCGCATAAAACAATCCGTGTTATTATCTCACCGCACCGACGCGCGGCGCAATGCCCGCAGTTCCAATAATGTGCCGTACCGCTTGTTTTTGCGCCGTTTCGGGGCGATTTTGGACAAGCAAGGTTTCTGAATGGTTCTTTGTTCGAACTGCTGAAATCTATGTTCGCAAGAATCGGTGCGGCGAAAGTCGTTCTTCTGCGTTTTGGGCACATGCCAAACAATTGCAGAGCAGCTGAACGGCTAAGATCATAGAGTGTTCAATCAATGTGTGATGCGTGGCGATTGAGCCCTATGGCGTGCTTATCGGTACAGAAAGTGCGTGTTGCACTTGCAAAATCGTATAGTTTTCAGAGATGGAGTGTTTGCATACATGTCGATGATAGGTTTTCCCGTCAGGTTTGAAACCATTGACGCAGAACGCGCAGGGCAACGCATAGACAACTATCTCGTGTCCATGTTCAAAGGTGTGCCTAAGAGCTTCATCTATCGAATTTTGAGAAAGGGCGAGGTGCGCGTCAATAAAAAGCGGGTAAGCCAAACTTATAAACTCCAAGAAGGCGATACTGTGCGTCTCCCGCCTGTAAAGATTGAAAACAGCCCGGTTATTGCTCCATCGGCTAATCTTTCGCAGGTTGCCGAGCTGCGAGATCGGGTGGTATATGAAAATGACGGCATGCTCGTGGTCAATAAGCCTGCGGGAATGGCCGTGCATGGAGGAAGCGGGGTTGATTTCGGTTTGATCGAAGCCATGCGTTCGGCAAGACCCGATCTTCATTTTGTCGAACTTGTCCACAGATTGGACCGCGAAACCTCTGGTGCACTCATGATCGCCAAAAAGCGATCGTATCTTAGGGATTTGCACGAACAGCTGAGAGTCAAGACGGTGCGAAAAAAATACTACGCTTTGGTTCGCGGCGCATGGCCTGACGAAGTCAAATCAATCGATCGGCCTCTACTTAAAAATGTCATGAGTTCCGGAGAACGCATCGTAGTCGTCAGCGCCGAGGGCAAAGAATCTAAAACAGAATTCAGAGTCATTGAGAGGTTTGACGGATGTTCGCTCATTGAGGCTTCTCCGCTTACGGGACGAACGCACCAGATAAGAGTTCATTGCGCTTATGCTGGACATCCGATTGCATTGGACGACAAGTACGGCGACAGGGATTTTGATCAGAAAATGCGAGCAATTGGGCTCGGTCGAATGTTTTTGCATGCAGGGGCTGTCGCATTTGACGATCCTGGGAGCAAGAAAAGAATCGAAACAAAAGCGCCGCTTGATGAAAAACTTGAAAATGCGCTTTCGGCTCTTCGCGAATTGCGCCTGCGCTCAGATTCCTGATGCCGCTGGTTTATGATCGAATAGAAAGACAATAGCCCGTCTTAGATCGTTTGGGGGCAACGAGTCAAACGATTAGTGCTATCAAGTAAGGATAACCCATGAGCGAAACCGCAAAAATTGCATCTACAAAGAGAGCCGTGATCCTTGATGTCGACGGAACTCTGACTGATTCCATCGGCCGCATCTGCGATTGCATGGCTAAAGCCGCAAAAAACAAAAACGTGCGAATTCCTGCTGATGAAGAGACAAAACAGATTATCGGAATAACTTTGCGTGAAGCCGTGGCTGTGCTTTTTCCTGAACTTGACGATCCCATGGTCGATGAGGTTACGCAGGAATATCGGGATGTTTATAACGAATGGGAAGAAAGAGAGCCTGTAACATTGTTTCCCAATACTTTGAATATTCTCCGTGAATTAAAGAAAAGAGGCTATTGTTTGGGCATTGCTACAGGCAAAAGCAAACATGGGTTGGGCAGACTTCTTGAAAATCCTGATTTATGCGAACTGTTTGACGGCTGCATATGCGGAAGCGAGGCTGCGTCAAAACCAAATCCTGAAATGTTGCTTAAACTTCTGCAAAGATTGGATGTTGAACCACAAAACGCCGTTATGGTGGGAGATTCCGTTCTTGACATCGAAATGGCTCTGAACGCTGGATCAAAGGCGATCGGCGTAACTACCGGGGTTCATAATGCCGATAATTTATGGACAAAAAAACCGACTGCGGTCTTGAGTTCTCTGGATGATTTGCCAAGCGCGGCAGACGCTTGTTTTAGACAAGGAATAAGGCGTCCATAATGGTAAAGATGGGCTTGTTTCGCTACGTCTTCCATGGGGGCAAGTCTAAGCAATGCGATATTAAAGATGTGCAAAGCAGATATACGGGAATTCATTGGCGCAATATTGCTTTTTGCATGAGATATCGCCCAATGGCGTAAAGGAATCAAATTGCGTCATTCAAAGTTTGAGAGCGATTTTTACAGGCGGTGCGGCGAACCAGTCGGCAGAGATACCTTATGAAACAAAAAATCACCAAAAGACATGCTGCCGTGATAATGTTGATTTGTGACGTATTTGTTATTCGATCAAAAAATAATCATTTAAAATCATATTGGGGAACATATTTGCAACCGTTCTGTCTTAGTTATGCATCGCATGGAAGCGGCGCTGGCTTTTGTTAACAGCACGCGTTTTGGGATGTGAAATGAACGATTGCCCCTGTGCCGTAAATTTTCATGGCACTCTTTGGGAAGAGTCGCGATTCGATCTCACAAGGAGACATCAATGAATAAATTTCTGCTTGTAGCTGCGACTATGCTTGCAGTAAGCATGACAGGATGCCATTTGGAACCACCACCACCTCCTCCTCCTGGACATCACCATCATTCTCCGCCGCCGCCACCACCTAGGCATCATCATGATGCGCCGCCGCCGAAACACCATGACGCTCCTCCTCCAAAGCATCATGACAATAATCGTCCGGGTGGGCATAAACCGCCTCCAGGGCATCACAGATAAATTTTGGAAAGATGGGAATACTTGAGGATTCTAAATTGAATAAGTATTTGACAGCATCCATATTTGCAATGATTTCGGTCGGTTGCACTGGATGTCTCATAGTGGACGACTGCTGTTACGACGGTGGTTATTATGTTGCACCGTCGCCACCGCCGCCGCCAAGACATCATATTGGACCGCCACCGCCACCTAGACATTACGGCCCAGGTCCTGGTCCTAGGCCGCATGGTCCAGGTTCTGGTCCTAGACCGCACGGTCCCGGTGCTTACGGTCCTGGACCGCATGGTCCGGGTGCACACGGTCCTGGACCTCATGGTCCGGGTGCACACGGTCCTGGACCGCGTGGTCCGGGTGCACACGGTCCTGGACCGCGTGGTCCGGGTGCACACGGTCCTGGTCCAGGTCCTAGACCGCATGGTCCAGGTGCAAACGGTCCTGGACCACGTGGCCCAGGGGCAGACGGTCGGGGTCCTCAAGGCCGCAGATAACTCATTTGTATAATTTTGCATGAAAGCAGAAACAATGTTTCTGCTTTTTTTGTCCTTAATCTTTTTGATTTATACCCTCACAGCCTAAGATCGTCTGCCTAGTCAGCGATTAATCAATTAAGACATCAAAAGATCTTTAATCGCCACCGCACGGGTTCCTTGCGCGAGAGCGGGAAAGCATAAGATTTGCTGTGCGGGCTGTGACCATGTATGCCTTTGGGGATACAAAGGATGTGCGCGACCATCTGAATGACCGAAAAATTTTTCAACTTCTCAAGGTAAAGAATTGATTGATATTCAAGTCTTGCATCGGGACTTTTGCCAAGAGCGGGATGGACGCTTATGACGCTTTTGTCTCAGCGTTTAATGGCAATCAAACAATATTGTTGATGTGACGGATTCTGAATTGAAACAATGTTTGAGACATCATTCATAGTTTGGGATTGTATATGCCCCAAGTTCATGCCGTGCCGTAAATAATTCTATCACTTCAAACTTGCAGTTGAAGTTGGGGCGGGCATAAGCGCATGCCGTAATACAAATCTGCGAAAAAATTTTTTATATGCGGAACAAACAATAAACAGCGCGGTCAAATTAGTAGGAAACGGAAAATGGTGGGTGACATATGACACAAGAAAACGACACTGACATCAAAGACGAAGGCGTTACGGTCACGACCACACCAAAGCTTACGCTATCAGCCTCTGCTACATTCAAATTAGCTGCTACTGCCGATACTTCAACGTCTTTCAACATCAAAACGGCAACTTCCGTCGTTGCGATTGATACCTTTTCTTTTGGAAATGTGGGAATTACGACCAGCAAAAAAATCGGCGCTACCGTAACGTATCAGTGCGGAGTAAATGCAGCGCAATTTGATACATCTCATATGAATAATTCATATGCCTATACAAAAAACATGACGTTTTATTATGTGAACGGCATGGCTCTGCGAAGCGAAAGCATTGAATTCGTTAATAAAACAGACCTTCAGAAAGGAGCTAAAGCGGCTCTTGTATTAATGGCTGTAGGTTCTTTTGCGGCTCCAATAGTATCTTTTGGAGTGAACAGCGTGGGTAAACAAAATAATTGGGAGACATCGGCAGAGAAAAAGAAACGAAAAGCGGATGAGAAACTTGCCAATAAGAAAGCTGATGTAGAAAAACTGGATCAGGAGATAGCTGCTAATAATCAAGAAATCGCAGAACTTGAGAAGAAGTCGCCTCTTTCAGAAACTGATGAAAAAAAATTGGCTGAACTTAAGAAAAACGTCGATAAGAAAAAACAGGAAAGGGATTCGACTCAGGCCGAAATAGACGATGCCGAGGAAAAAAAACAAAAAGACGAGGATAAAAAAAAGGATATTGGCGGATCTCCTGACAAAGAAACAAGCCAGAAGATTGTCCAAGTTGCATCTGGTGCAGGAACCGTCGCAAGTTTGGCAACTACGGCGGTCGCAGCTATTGAAACTCTGTCTACTTTTTTTAGCGAAGGTTCAGATAATGGGATATTCATGACCTCGTCAGGCGGGCCCTTTTTGATGAATGCAACAGGGAGCAAACCGACATTTAGTGTTCTTTCGTATGAAAGTAATACAAATAACGGGACAGAGCAATCTTCTTTAAAGATAAGCGACGGAGTGCAAAAGCAGGCAGAATTTAAATCAATTAAGAAATTTTTGGCCAGGGTAGGAGAATCTTCGTCAATGTCTTGCGAAGATAG
>JAZQPH010000280.1:0-2800 GCA_045628385.1 Succinivibrionaceae bacterium | reverse complement strand
AGGGCAAGAGAAGCTCAGACAATTGTTCGAAAAGCTAGACAAGTTCAGAATTTTGGCAGCAACTCAAGAAGGAATTTTGGGAGTTAATAATCTAAACGAACATCTCAATAATAAATTATTCGCAGCCGTTAAATCTAAATCTGATGTTCACAGAAATGATCCCAAACACATCAACCTTAGCAATGACATAAACGAGCAATGGTTCCCTGGAAAAGTTTTTTTAGTAACCAGGACCAAAATAGAAATCGGCATCTATGCAGGCGATACAGCGATTTGCGGATATTCAAAAGAGCATGGCAAGTCTCATAGGATATTTTATAAGTCCGAAAATGGCATCAAGTCAATCGGCGCACATATGCTTTCATCTTTAGAACTTGGTTATGTCTTACCTATTCATCAATCTCAAGGATCTGAATTTGAACATGCAATGTTGATCTTCCCAAACGATCTTGAACCCAATGTCACAAAAGAATTGATTTACACAGGCATATCAAGATCCCAAAAATATCTGTCAATCTGCTCAGCACACTTTGACCGTCTGGCTGAGTGTTGCAAGCACTCAGTTGAAAGACCTTCAAATTTGCCTGAGAGAATATACGGTCAAATTGTAACAAATATGCCAATCCAACCTGTCAAAAAGTCTAACTGGGAATTTTTAAGCAGAATATTTCGTTGGGTATTTAGATGTGTTTTTCATATGTCTCGTAAATAATTTTATTCTTAAGGAGATGATTTCCAAATGGCTGAAAGTCAAAATATCGAATGGAAAGAATCTTGGCGCGACGAGTATTTGAAATGGATATGCGGGTTTGCAAATGCTCAGGGCGGAAAAATCTATATCGGAATGAATGACCAAGGCGAAGTCGTAGGGGTCAGTTCATCAAAGAAGCTGCTCGAAGATATTCCCAACAAGATAACGCAATCGCTCGGAATAGTGGCGGACGTAAATCTTCTGTCAAAAGACGGAAAAGAATACATTGAGATAAATGTTCCTCCTTATTCGACCAGCATTTCATATAAGGGCGTATATCACTACCGCAGCGGCAGCACCAAGCAGGTGCTGACAGGACCTGCTCTTGAAAGTTTTCTTAACGGAAAACGCGGCGTGACATGGGATACCATGCCAATTCCTGCATTTACCATGGCTGACATAGATGATTCTCTTATCCGCAGATTTAAGGAATTGGCTGAAAAAAAGGGCAGAATTAATTCTTCTCTCTTGAATGAGCCCAAAGATGTCCTTCTAGAAAAATTGCATCTTACGTCAGGCGGGTATCTTACCAATGCCGCCATGATGCTTTTTGCCAAAGATCCCGAGAAGTGGCAGCTGGGAGCGTATGTCAAGATCGGCTATTTTGAAACTGACGCGGAACTTATTTATCAAGACGAGGTGCACGGTTCGTTAATCGAGATTGCAGACAAAATTGTTGAATTGATATATCTCAAATACATGCGCGCAAAGATTACCTATGTAGGCATGCAAAGACGGGAACGATATTTTGTTCCTGAGCCTGCGCTTCGCGAGACATTGTTAAATGCCTTATGTCATTCGCAGTATAACTACGGCGTTCCTATACAGATTAGCGTATATGAAGACAAGATGTATATTGCCAATTGCGGTCAGCTGCCCGAAAACTGGACGGCCGAGAATCTCTTTTTAAAACATGCATCAAGGCCTTTTAATCCGAATATCGCAAACGTATTTTACTTAGCTGGATTCATTGAAAGCTGGGGCAGAGGGATTGAAAAAAATATGCGAGGCTTGCAAATCAGATGATTTGCCTGTGCCGGAGTTCACGGTAAATCCAAGCGACATCATGGTCAAGTTTACCGCCCCTAAAGATAGAATTGTCCACGGACCTGATAGGGTGACCGATAGGGTGACCGATGGGGTGACCGATGGGGTGACCGATGGGGTGACCGATCCTGAACGAAAGATTTTGGATGAACTTAAGACGGATCCCGGCTTCAGCTATGTGACTATTGCCGGAAATTTAGGAATAAGCAAAAAAACCGTGGCATCGCATATCAAAGTTCTCAAAGAAAAAGGCATTATCGAAAGAGTCGGAAACAATAAGACAGGACATTGGAAAATTAATGACGACTGAGCGTATTTGCGGATGGTCGGCTGCGGATTAATTTTGCATGTTTAGCGCATCAAATATTTTGTTACCGACTTTCTTGCTTTGCATGAGTCCCGCTGAACAACATATAGCCAATCGGATTCGCAAATGATTTATTTTCCAATCCTTAAACCGTATAATCGCTTTAACAATTCGGTGAGGTATCAGAGTGGCTTAATGAGCACGCCTGGAAAGCGTGTATACGGCAACGTATCGAGGGTTCGAATCCCTCCCTCACCGCCAGGATTTGCTGACGCCGGAATTTCCGGCGTTTTCTGTTTTTAACCTGTTAAACATTTGCAGAGTTCTTTGTCCCGAACTTGCAAAAATCATCTGATTCGATATAATGCCTCACACAATTCGGTGAGGTATCAGAGTGGCTTAATGAGCACGCCTGGAAAGCGTGTATACGGCAACGTATCGAGGGTTCGAATCCCTCCCTCACCGCCAGGATTTGCAGACGCCGGAATTTCTGGCGTTTTTCTTTTCCGCAAGTTCAGTTTTTAAGCCTTTATAGGGCATTTTTGCTTGCATATTCCATCACAATGAATATAATGTGCCTAACAATTCGGTGAGGTATCAGAGTGGCTTAATGAGCACGCCTGGAAAGCGTGTATACGGCAACGTATCGAGGGTTCGAATCCCAAGTCGGAGGCCAAGCGGTCTTAGGAAGACAA
>JAZQPH010000279.1:0-3210 GCA_045628385.1 Succinivibrionaceae bacterium | reverse complement strand
TGGCCTCCGACTTGGCATCCTTGTCGCAGCGCGTAGCCGTGATAATGTATCCATAGCGAAGACGAACGTTCTTGCCAAGCACCAAGCGCTTGTACTGTTTGTTCGCTTCTTCTCTGAAATCAGCTTCGTCGATGTACAGCTCTTTGCCAAAATAAATTTCGCGAGAGCCCATGGATTCGTCGGAAGGATGATTCTGAGCCGTCAGCGGAATTACGGGACCGTCATAGTTTTCGATAATCACCTTGAGCGGATGCAGAACCGCCATGGCTCTTGGAGCATGCTGATTGAGTTCGTCGCGAACGCAGTTCTCAAATGCAGACATTTCAATGACGTTTTCCTGCTTGGTCACGCCGATGCGGGAGCAGAACTCGCGGATTGCCGCAGGCGGGATGCCGCGGCGGCGCATCGCAGAAATTGTCGCCATGCGAGGATCGTCCCAGCCGTCGACGATGCCTTCGTCGACAAGAAGCTTCAGCTTGCGCTTTGAGGTCAGGGAATATTCCAGATTCAAGCGGCTGAATTCATATTGGTGAGGACGCTTCGGCGAGTTGATGGAAATATGTTCCAGCACCCAATCATACAGTCTGCGGTTATCCTGAAATTCAAGCGTGCAGATTGAGTGAGTTATGCCTTCTATCGCGTCAGAGATGCAGTGGGTGAAATCGTACATCGGATAGATGCACCATTTGTCTCCCGTCTGGTGATGCGACATGAATTTCACGCGGTAAATGACTGGATCGCGCATGCATATAAAACTTGAGGCCATGTCGATCTTGGCTCGCAGGCAGGCTTCGCCTTCCTTAAATCCGCCGTCGCGCATCTTTTCAAAACGCGCTTTGTTTTCGGCAGGAGTTCTGTCTCTGTACGGGCTGTTGCGGCCAGGTTCCTTCAGCGTTCCGCGGTATTCGCGGATCTGCTCCGGAGACAGTTCGTCGACATATGCAAGACCCTGCTCGATTAATTCCAAAGCATAGCCGTAGAGTCTGTCGAAATAATCAGAAGAGTAGCGAGGCTCGCCGTCCCACTTAAATCCGAGCCACTCGACGTCGCGCTTGATGGAATCAACGTATTCCATGTCCTCCTTCGACGGATTGGTATCGTCAAAGCGCAAATTGCACGCGCCGTTGTAATCGCGGGCAAGACCGAAATTAAGACATATCGACTTTGCGTGGCCTATATGCAGATAGCCGTTGGGCTCGGGCGGAAAACGCGTGCGAATGCTCTCAAACTTTCCTGCCGACAAATCCTCATCGATGATCTGCCTGATAAAATTCTGCGGTTTTGCCTTTGCTTCCTCGGCATTCTGAACATTCTCGTCCATAAATTCTCCATTTTCCGGAATGCTCCTCGCGCCTCCCGGTACAAAACAAGATTGCCGCAGTCTTGCGGCCTGCCGATATTATATAACGTACGGGCGGGCCATAATGCGACACCGCGGCAAGAGATGGCAGTATACGAAACTTTATGTCGCCTGGCCTCGGAAAGCCATGAGCCTAAATGACATTAGCACTCTGCTGCTGATTGCCGATTGGCGCAATCCATTGAGCAAAATTGCGGCGACAGACGACAGCACCGCACTGACAAAAAGGCGGCCAACCGTTTAATGATTAGCCGCCGCGCACTGGTATTAGGAGCAAACAGTTCCTAAGTTTTGTTCATGCTCAGGCATCAGGACGAGGCATCCTCGCTCTCCAGTTTGCCCTGCATGTCCTTGTTTACGATATTGGCGACGCAGGAGTCAGACCATACGTTAAGACATGTTTCGATCATGTCGATGACTGCGTATACGGGCAGAATAACGCCCATCAGCGCAACAGGAATATTCATGGACGATACAAGTGACAGCGTCAAAAAGTAGCATCCCATAGGCACGCCGGCGTTGCCCACGGCCGCAAAAGTCGCAATCAGCACCCAAGCGACATAGGTGCCAAAGCCCAAATCAACGCCTGCGTTCTGCAAAAGGAACAGCGATGTTATGAGAATAAACGCGGCGCATCCGTTCATATTGATCGTCGTGCAGATAGGCAGCACGAATCTTGATACTTTCGGATTCACTTTCAGATTGTCTTCGGCGGAAGCTATGGTCACAGGCAGCGTGGCCGCAGACGATTTTGAAAACAAAGCTACGCCGAGGGCAGGAAGCATTCCCCTTGCTACTTTCAGCGGATTAAGCCCCTTTATGAGGAGAATGAGCGGAAGGACTACGAACATCTGAATGAGGTTCGAACCGATGACTACTCCGAAGTACGCCGCGATGCCTCCGATGATGACGCCGACGGAAAGCTCATGAACAAGCTGCGCGGTGAATGCCAAAATGCCGATCGGAAGGATTTTTATCAGCCAATGGATCAGAACGAACAACAGTTCCTGCGCCCCGATGACAAAATTTAGCAGACTCTTTTTCGGTTCACCGTCCTTCATGGAGGCTATGCCGAGACCGAATGCCGCCGCAACAAGCAGAATCGACAGAACGTTGCCCGCAACAAACGGCTGAAGAATATTGTTCGGGATCACTTCGACAAAATGCTGAAGGTATGACTGCGTACCGAATTTTTCCACCGCTTCGGCTGCGCCGGCTCCCATGTCCGCAGGCACGTTGGCAGGCGACACGCACACATAAAGAACCGTGCCTGTGATTGCGGCAAGCACGGTCGTGATGAGCGTGTATGAAATGGTTCTGAAAAACAGCGCGCCGCCTTTGGACTTTTTGGACAGCTTGGCGAGCGTCGCAATAAGGCATACGGCGATAACGGGAACAGTTATAAATTTAAAAAGCCTGGTGAACACGGTAGCAATGAAGTCGCAGACCGCATTTACATCGGCATTGTCCATATAACCGAGGCCCGCACCCGCAATCAGCGCGGACACGTAAAGAATCGCAGTAACGATCTGCTCTTTTCTGTTGACGTGGGATATGGCATTTTTAGCCGCATCATCCACTCTTGAAATATTGTCTGACATGTTTGATCCAAATTGAAAATAGCTACTAGCCAACCTTTACAAAATAAGACGCTCCGAAAGTCATTCGGAGCGCCGATGCCGTTTATTATCTCTATCAGATGGCCTCAGGTAAATTTATTTTGATGTCAGAGCATACTTTCCGCCGCCAAGAAAGCACAGAGCCAGCAATCCCGCGGCAAGAAGAATGGCGGCATCCCTGTTGTAATTCACGCTTAACGCCAATACCGATCCTCTGACGGCCCACAAACA
>JAZQPH010000278.1:0-4696 GCA_045628385.1 Succinivibrionaceae bacterium | reverse complement strand
TTGATGCAGATATTAAGAAGCAGCGTGGCAAAGCCGATGTGCACGACATTGACTATCGATATTCCTTTAAAAGAAAGGATGTCTCCGATAATCTGTTTGATTGACCGCTTTGGTTTCTTTGCCGCTTTGGAAGCTGACTTTTGGTCAGTGTCAGTTTTGGCATTTTTGGCAGCCTGGGCAGCTTTGGCAAGAGCTTCTGCAGCGCGCGGATCAGCGCCTTGCTTTTGCTTTTTGGAAGATGCGGTAAGTGGATTCTTTAGTATTTTTGCCATGTCAGAGAGTCCTTCCTGTCATGAAACCGTTCTGATCAAACACGTGCAATCAAAGCCGATTCTAACTAATCATCACTTGACATGCCCTGTATAGGTTCCGATGTTGCGATACAAAGCATGGTTTATTGCTCCATAATGTGAAATCGTGCTTAGAAATGGCGCATTTTGGAGCGTTTTAAAACTCATCGCGCAAATGAAAGCGCCATGGAGCATTTTTCTCCCGTCATCCTTCCGCCTTCGCACGCGAGGACTCCGTTGACGAAAGTTGCGATGATCGTCGAACTGAAGGTTTTGCCTTCAAATGGCGACCAGCCGCACTTATATAGAATTTTGCTCTTGGAAATCGTGTCCGGCGCTTTGTCGTCTACGAGCACGAGATCGGCCCAGCATCCCGGAACAATGCGGCCGCGATCCGCGATTTTGTATCTGACGGCAGGATTGAAGGCAGTGAGCCTCGCGACGTCTTTTAATTCAAGAACTCCGTCCGCAACGAGTTCGAGCATGAGCTGCATGGTATGCTGGCACATAGGAATGCCGGACGGCGCTTTGAAATAGCTGTTTGCTTTTTCGGATGCAAGGTGGGGGGCATGATCGGTTGCGACTATGCCGATGACGTCAGACTTCAGCGCTTTCAGAATCGCATCGCGATCTTCTTCTGTTTTGACGGCTGGATTGCATTTGATCTTAGTGCCGAGCGCGGCATAATCGCTGTCGGTAAACGCTATGTGCGGAGCGCACGCTTCGCCTGTAATTTTTCTTTGCGAAAAAGGCTGAACCGCATACTTTGCGAGCATCTCGGCTTCTTCTTTTGTCGACAGATGGAACAGATGCAGATTAGATCCGTGGCGCTCTGCCAGCGAAATTGCAAGTTTGCTTGATTCAATGCATGCTTCTCTTGAACGGATCAGAGGGTGCATGGAAACGGGAACATCGTCTCCGAATCTTTCTTTGGCTTTGAGTTCGTTTTGCGTGATGATCGGCGTGCTTTCGCAATGGGTCGCGATGATGGGCGGGCATAGGGCAAATATCGCATCGAGCGAACTTTCGCTGTCGACAAGCATGTTGCCCGTCGATGATCCCATGAATACCTTTACGCCGGGACATGCGTTTTGATCGAGTTTTTTAAGTTCTTCGAGATTATCGTTCGTCGCTCCGAGAAAGAATGCGTAATTGGCGTTGCTTGATGCCGCCGCGATGGCATTCTTTTCCTGCCAGCGTTCTATCGTGACCGTCTGCGGATTGGTGTTTGGCATGTCCATGATCGATGTCGTGCCGCCTGCCACGGCCGCAGCCGATTCAGATCGTATATCGGCTTTTGCTGTTCCGCCAGGCTCGCGAAAATGTACTTGATCGTCGATGATTCCCGGCATCAGGAGCATACCGTCGGCATCTATGATATTTGAGCAATCGGCAGATCCGAATCCAGTTCCCGTTGCGGAAATTTTTCCGTCTTCTATGAGAACCGAACCGATGCTGACGCCGGTTTCGCTAACAATTCGCGCATTTTCAATTATCGTTTTTGCCATAAACTGCCTCGATATCTGCATGCCGCATGGCTACGGCAAATTTATTTAAAAACATTGGTGCGTGGCAGGGTAGCTTAAATTCCAAATGCCACATTGATTAACACTTAATATTCAGACTGCTCGCTTTCCTGCGAATTAGGATCGTATGGGTCGTTTTGCGCAGCATTCTGATCCGCTAATTCGCCGTTTTCATTCGGCAATTCCTGATTTTCTTGCTGGTTTTGGTCATCTTGCAAAGATGCGTCGCTGTCTTGATTTTCGTCGACAGATCCTGTTTCTGCCGCGTTGTCTTCGGTTGCGGCATTGCCGCCTGCTTTCATTTCCTGGGAATGCTTTACGGCAACCTTGGCTGCATCGTATTTGATGTCGCTGTAGGTTATGTCAAAGTATCCTGGATAGTCGGCAGATGCTGTTGCCCGCATGACCAATCCTCCAGCGCGCTGCTGGCATAGCACCTCGTTTTCTGAGATGGCGGCGGCTCCAGGTGTGAGTCCGCAAAGATGCTCGGCATACGTGCCGCTTACGCCAACGGCCACGACGGACATCACTTCGTCGCTAGGAGACATCGTAATCCTGAGAGGGAACGATTCTTGGGAGAAAATAGGAAAAAGATGCGGCTGCTTTGGCACTTCGTAAACGGATTCGCCGTTTTCTCCGCCCGACATGTATGCGCCGGGATACCGCTGGGTTATGCCGTTTGAATCGGTTCTGAGAAAATATACGGAACCGTCGCCCGAATGTTTTTCGATATTGCCGACGATGAGATCAAAAGCGACCGGAACGTCTTCGCCGAAGCATTCGCTGTACTCTTGTTTGACGGGTTTTAAGGCATTGCCCATGTCGGCTCCGTAGCGATCAAATCGTCTTCCCAGAATATATGTCGCTCTGGCTTTTCCGTCCGCATATCCTCGCCCCAGAACGATGATCGAGTTTTCATCCGAAAAAACTCTTCTGGTCCAGTTTTCTCCGCCCGAGCAGGCTGTGCCGATTTCCGTATATTTTTTCGCAAACGAATCTCCGAGTTCTCTGAATGCATCGTTGTCGGGAGCGTATGACACCTGAACTTCGCTGACTGCGGCTTCGTTAAGTCCTTGCGTAATCTGATAGCCGTCGATTTCGCCCGGCGCTGAGTGTCTGTATGAAAATGTATAGACATCCGTGCCGTCGTCGTGCGCCGAATGGATGGCTCCGGGCAGCAGTTCGAGCGCTTCGGAAATCCACGATTCTCCCAGCGTGATGCCTGAAACCGTAGTTCCGTACGGACCGTTGGAATTGGGCATGTCGGAGGAGAATTCGTCTTCTGCGGAAACAACGCTCAGAGTGGCGAAATTTCCTGAATTTTTAATGGTGGCGATATCGCCGTTATTGAGCCTGTATGCGCAGATAAGCTCATCGGCGTCGGCCGTGGAGATTCGCGAAAATACTCCGTCATATCCGCTGCAGGCTATGCGGGCAGATGCAAGCGGCATGACGGCTGATATTCGTTCGACAAAATCGCTTGCGGACATATATACCGTCAGTTCCTGTTTGTCAGGCAGAATCGCCGGATAGTCATGGAACATCGCGGGAATGGTGTAAATGGCTCCGCCTGTTTCGGATTTGCCAGATTGTATTGCTTCTGGATATGTGGCCCTAAAATCATGTCCTGACGTAGACAGAAAAGTTCCGTCTTCCTGCCCTTCTGTGCCGATGATTAAATCGTAAGCCACGGTTGCCTGAAAATCGCGGCAATATATGCCAGTAGGGTTTACCGTGATCGCTCTGTTTTTATCGTTGAAATAAGGTGCGTCGGTATACGAGACGACAGGCGAATCGAAGGCTTTTACGTCAATCTCAACGACAGTCTTTCCGTCGGTATGCAGAATTCTTCTGCCCGTAGGATTGGCACAAGCGGACGCTTTTGACAGCACGTCGCGTTCGATTGCGCGCCCGAATTCTCTTGATGCCGCGATGCGTATGTCCGACTGCCTGAAGAACATAATTTTTCGTTCGTTGTCGTTAAGCTGCCTAAACGGCGCCAGAGTGTAGTCTTCTTCTACGCCGCAGACAGTTTTTCCGTCAAGGCACAGCATTATTCTGTATCGCTGCGCGTCTCCAAGACTGGCATTTTTCGGCGTTATGATGAATTCGTCGGAACAGGAAGGACGATCTGCGCATCTTTTGATTTCGGCAGGACGGAATTCTCGTCTGGCGTCGTCTATGTTGCTTAGTCCGAGTTCAAGGCCGTGAATCGAATAGGATACGGCTGCTGCTGGTGCCGTTATTGCGAAAAGAGCGGCAATCGTTTTCTTCATCAGTTGCTCCGGGGCAGATCGCAAGTCGATGCAAACAAAATTATATTGGTGCGAATTCGTATTCTACCTGTCGCGGCTTTTTTTATTCAATTCATTGCTCACAAATAATAGGAACGTATTAAGGACTGTAGTCTTGATTTGGTATTTTTTGTCGGATGCGTGCGTCACGCAGTTGCGAGCATTATTTGCAAAACAAGTGATATAGAGCATTCGTTTTAAACATTTACTGACATTTAATAACGTCAAATAATCTGAACATTTTTCCAAGAATGTGCGAATAAATTAAATATGCATTGAAGAGCCATTCCCATTAGGATTCTGTCATTAAAGTCATAGAACCTTCAGCTGTGTTTTTCTGAGTCTTTACGTCGCATGCTAGTGGTAAAATCTCTAGCCTAAATGATGAAGATTCATCGATTTTGCTTCGTATGAACAGTACACCTCGGGAGGGATGCAGATGATACCTAAACTCGGCCAGAGCGTCGGACTTGACGCTACCTATGCGAATTACCCCAATGCGCTTAAAGCAGAAGGGTTTTCAGGAGACATAGAGACTGAGTTTTCTTCACGTCTTGCCGTAGCAGTCGACAACAGCGTTTACCAG
>JAZQPH010000277.1:0-8876 GCA_045628385.1 Succinivibrionaceae bacterium | reverse complement strand
ATCAGCATCATGAACTCAACAAAAGGTCCTGCGAAAGCAGGACCTTTTGCTTTAATGAACCGTTAAAGGAGCCGCGTTAACGCGCCCGACCTCCGATCAGACGTCTTAACCGCCAAACGAAAACTGCCGCTTTGTAAGCGGCAGCCGTGCTGATTTATTTCTGAATTTGACCTAAAGCGGAGCTTTAATGTCCTGCTTTAACCTTTGTCCAGATTTTGTTGATGATCTTGTTGGTGTTCTGATCATGCGGTCTGACCATGAACATCTTCGGCATCTTGTCTTGAGGAATGTAGACATTAGGATTTGCGGCCAGTTCCTTGTCGGTAAACTCGGATGCCGGCGAGACAACGTTGCAATACGACGTATAGTTGGAGATATCGGCCATGACTTTCGGCTCAAGCAGATAATTCATGTATGCATAAGCTTCGTCAATGTGCTCGGCGTCTGCAGGCAGCGCCATCATGTCGTACCAAATAAGGGCGCCTTCCTTAGGAACGATGTAATTGATCTTGACGCCGTTGTTGGCGCGTTCGGCGCTGTCGCGGCCCTGCATGATGTCTCCGCTCCAGCCCATCACGACGCATATTTCGCCGGTCGCAATATCGGAAATATACTGGGACGAGTGAAAATAACGGATATAAGGGCGCACGGACATCAAGAGTTTGCCTGCGGCCACATAATCCTCCGGATTTGCGGAGTTCGGATCCTTGCCAAGATAATTAAGAACGGTGGACATGACTTCCGTAGGGTTATTGAGCACCGCTATGCCGCACTGCGCTGCCTTTTTGGCATTCTCGGGCTTAAAGATGAAATCCCATGAGTCCACAACGTAGTCTTCGCCGAAAATCTCTTTGATTTTGTCGATGTTGTATCCGATGCCGGTAGTGCCCTGCTGATAAGGAATGGCATGGGCATTGTCGGGATCGAGTTCTGCAAGCATCTTCATGCGCACCGGATCGAGATTTTTGTAGTTAGGGATTTTGGACTTGTCGAGTTCGGCAAAGACGCCTGCCTTAATCTGGCGCGAGAGAAAATCGGAACCGGGAAATACGATGTCGTAGCCCGATTTGCCCGCGAGAAGCTTGGCTTCGAGAACTTCGTTCGTATCAAAATAATCGGTAACTACCTTGATGCCTGACTGCTTTTCGAAATTGGCCACGGTGTCAGGCGCTTCATAATCGTTCCAATTGTAAACGTTGAGAACGTTCTTGTCGGAAGATGCGGATGCGGAAAAGGAGGAGCAGATGGCAAGAGCTGCCAGGGCTGCGGCGAAAACGGACTTTTTCATATCTTTTGTCCCAAATGTCAAAAATGCTGACGCAACCCGATGCCGAGCATCGGATCCCAGACATCAGGCAAAAGCGTAAACCTGATGTCCTGCGGGTTTCCCGCTTTCCGTTTGCCGATTAAATAGCCACTTTGATGCGGGAGATCCAGGCGTGCCCCACGCCCTGCGCCCAGTGCCCGGCAAAAGCACGGTTTTATGCCACTGAAAACGCCCTGTCTCAGATCGTGATTATCGGAACATCGGGGTCCGATGTCGATAAAAAAATGCAAAAAATGCGCCGATTTTGCTTAAAAAATGAGCAAACCGTATTTCAAAGATGTGATCATGCGCATAAAAGGATGACTTAGGGCAAGAAGTGAAGCTTATGGAAGAGAAAGACCGCCTTTCGGCGGTCTTAACAGTTTTGCCAAACTGATTCGGCTACATTTTACTTGATTTTGCCGTTAAAACTAAGCGATTAAAGTCCCAGAGACGCAAGCAAATCGTCTTGTTCGGAACTGCTCATCTCGGTGTCTTCCATTGTGGAAGCCACGGCATTGTCTCTCGCCACATCGATTTCGCCATTGTTCACGCTTTCAAGGAGCGCGTCCGGATCAATCGCTTCCGGCGCGTCGAAGTCGCGAAGTTTGATGAACTCGGTGTAGTCCATGGAGAGTTCAAGATAAAAAATGTTGTTCTTTTCTGTGTAAAAAGACACTCTTCTCGACTGCGGCTTTACAAGATCGGTATCTACCGAAATTTTTACCTGGCGGTTGAGCGTGAGCATCTTCGGCTGCGACTGGGTAATGGAAGACTGAAGTTCCTGGCTGACTTTCTTCGTAAAGTCGCCGAGAATCTGATTCATCAGTTCGCCCATGACATTGCCGACTTCATCGGACATATAGCTCTTTGCAAGCTCCGCTTCGGAAATGCCCATATTGAGAAGGTAGTTGGCATACACTTCCATCGCCGCTTCGGCGGTAAAGTTTATGACCACCAATCCCGAGAAAGCACCGTCGAAAAGCACAAAGCAGCCGATGTCCGGTCTCAGACAAGTCTTTGTTATGCGCTGCGCCATGCAGGAATAATGAATTTCGTGGTGCGTGGCTTCCGTAAGAACCGCTGTGACCGAGTGGCAGAGTTTCAGGAGGATATCCTCGGTCGAAATAATCTTTTTTTCTACTTTTGGCGCTGCCATGCATTTATCCTTAGTCGGTAAGCGCCGCATCCGCTAGCGGATCGGCGCATGCGCTGCAAAATCCTAAAATTCGCCCTTTGGGGCATTACGACAATGATAGAGCAAACACCGAGGACAAAACGGAAGAGCGCTCACAAGATCGTCCCGAATGGCGTGAGCGCGATCAATCGCTCTTAGGACGGTATTTCAAAATTTCCCACAATGACACGAAGTGATGCGGGATTATGCAGATGACGCCGCCGATGATGCATGCTATCGGAGTATATTTCCAGACGTCGGCAGGCAGAAATTTATAATACATTTCCAAAATGCCGAACAGCATGAGCAGGCATCCCAGAACATTCAAAACTTTAAAGTACCACGGCGATTTGATTATTACTTTCACTTAGCATCCTTTATTCTGTCTTTGGCTGGCTTTTTTCTTCGGCATCGTTTTCCTGTTTCAGCAATTCATTGGCTTCTATGCCCTTCTCGCCTTCGAACGCCGGCAGCGACTGCAAAAAGAGCCTGTGGATGAAATGCTCCATCTCATACGGACTCAGAACTTTGTCGCCGTTTAAATCAAGCTGCGCAAATTCCGTGTGCAGCAGCGAATCGCGGGTCATGACGATGCGCTTGTGCGTAAGCCTCAGCATGCGGTCATATTCGGCTTCGCTCAGCTTGCCGTCGCCGGAATCATCGAAATAACAGAAAAAGATAAAATCGTTCAATAGTTTTCTGATATCGCCAGACGACTCGTCGCCCTCGCTTTTTCTGGCCTGCATCTGCTCCATGCGGTCTTTGGGAGCGTTTCGGCTGATGCCGAGCGCCTGCATGGCGCCCAAGGTAGGCAAGACGATGAATTCGTCATACGAAACGAATTTGTCGCCGTTCGCGTCGGCTTTGGAAAAATCGGTTATCGATTCTTCGAGGTTGTCGATATACGCCAGACCGTCCGACCTGTATTTTGCCAATTCTTCCGCCGAAATCAGCGAATCCCTGTCGACGTCGTATTTTTCCATCATGGAAATAATGCCGTGCGGCGAAGGATCTGCCTGCGCAACTGCCGACATCGCGGCCAGCATTCCTGCCGATATCATGCATGAAATCTTTTTCATTGACTCGTTCTCCCGAATATCGGAATTTTAGCGATCAGAAAAATTAAAACACGGCGGTTCATCAAAATATCGGCACGCGATGATAAATCGCGCGCCGAGCGGCACCTTTTAAAACCGCAAAAGCAATCTTATGGCAAAACTTATTTTTGCGTCTTGCCCGTCAATACTCTAGTAGCAGTTGAGCAGAATATCTTTAAACAGCAGTTCGATGGCATCGCGGACCGCGGCTCTTACGATAAATACAATCTTGCTCTTTGGCTTGCCTTCAGGCCATTCCTTAAGAGCGCTTAGAGGATAAATCTGCCCATACACGCCGTGAACGACGATTGGCCTGTCGTCATCGGTCAGCCAGATTATGCCTTTCATGCGAAGGAGCGCATCCCCAAACTGCATCTGAACGGCCTCGAGGGCATCCATGAGATTGTCGGCATTGAGCGGTTCGTCAAACTCCATGCTGAAGGTGTCGACATCCGAATGAACGCTTATCGGCTGCGCTTTCATGGCGCCGAAACCCATGCCCATGGCAGCAACAGGCTTGACGGAAGAAGCTACGCCCAATTTTGGGCTTTCAGCGCTCAGCCACGCGTTGATTTCGTCAGGATTCTTGGAGACGCCCGAATTGAACGGTCCGATGTCCTTCAGCATAATCGGGTCGAGCTGTCCGTTCAGAACAGGATATACCTTGGCCGAAGCGTTGAGCTTGGCAACGGTCGCGCCGATGGCTTCGATTTCTTCGGCATCGACGAGATCGCCTTTTGACAGCAGCACGGCATCGGCAAGCGCTATCTGCTTCACGGTCTCATACTGCTCTTTTATTTGTTTTCTGATATTGGCTGCATCGACGACCGTAACGGTGCCGTCAAATCTGAAACGCTGGTCGACGAACTCGTCTAGATTGAGAATGGCAAGCAGGCTGCCGGGATCCGCAAGACCGGTGGTTTCGATCAATACGCGGTCAAACATCGGTATTTCTTTGTGTATAGCTTTTACGAAAAGATCCCTGAGAGCGTCGATAAGAGAACTTTTAAGCGTGCAGCAGATGCATCCGGACTCAAGAAGCACCACCTGGTTGTCTACCTGCTGGACAAGTTCGTGGTCAAGGCCGACGCTTCCGAACTCGTTGATGAGCACGGCGCAATTCTTCATAGAAGGCTGCTTGACCCAATGATTCAAAAGCGTGGTCTTTCCGGAGCCCAAAAATCCGGTAATGATGTTTACGGGGATTCTTTTATCAATAATCATGCTGAAAACACCTCATGAATCGCGGATATTTCAATTATCCGCCTGCTTGTTCACAAATAATATGCGTGAGTATATAGCAAATCCGGCGCAAAGAAGACAAAGCATCATTTCAGTAAACAAAGAATTAGCAATATAATTCGCCCTATCGGGTCAACCCGGAATTCATTAAATTCATAAGGTGCGGTGCATGATGGAAAACAATCAGGATTTTGAAGAAAATTGGGAAAGCCTTGACGATCTCGAAGAACAGGAAAACGAAGACGAAGACATGGGCTGGGACGAAGAAGAAGGCGAATGGGACCGAGATTCATATTTTGACGAAGACGGTTTCCTGCGTTCGGGCAACGAAGAAGAAGACGACTTCGACTACGACGAAAGCGATTACGAGGAAGAGTAATTACTGATAATTATCAGTCTGACGTTTCATAAAAAGCGGCCTTCGGAAGGTCGCTTTTTTTATTGCTGGTTTCAAAAGGCGTCAAAAAAGGCAGAATCCTAAGATCCTGCCCTATCGATTACACGAGCTTATGCCGCAAGAGGCATATCTTCGGTAAATTATTCAGTAACAGTCTTTACGATCTGACCCTGAACGTTGATTTCAACGCGACGATCGCGGGACAAGCACTGAATGAGCTTGTTGCGGGAAAGTCCGTCACATTCAGCGCCGGTTACAGGATCAGCCTTGCCGCGGCCGATGACTTCGTCAACGCCTACGCCAGACTCTTCGACATAGTTAGCAACAGTCTGAGCGCGCTTCTGGGAAAGCTTCAGGTTGTATGCGTCGGAACCGATGCGGTCGGTGTGGCCGACAACAACTACGCGGCGGTTCTGGATGTCTTCGTTCTTGATTTCGGTGGTGAGGTCGTCGATTGCAGCCTTGCCTTCAGCGGTAAGGTTAGACTTGTCAAAGCCGAAGAGAACGTCGGAACCGAGGGTACGGGTCTCGTTGTACTCGTGAACGGTTGGCTCTGGAGCAGCAACAACCGGAGCAGCTGCGCGGGAACCGAAGCTGTAACCAAGACCGAGAGTTACGAGGTTAGCGTCCGGACGAATGCCGATAGCCTTGGAAGTAGAACCGAGCATGTGCATCCAAGTGTATTCAACGCGAGCAAAAATGTTGTCGGTGAAGTAATACTGGAGACCTGCGCCGAGTACCGGTGCGAAACCGTTCTTGTGCTTAGCCCAGTTGCCGTTAACGTTGTATACGGAACCGCCGGCCTTCGCGAAAATCTCGAAGTCATCGGTGAATGGAAGCATAACGCGAGCAGTCAAATCGATTGCGTTGCCGGTCATCTTCATGCCCTTGTACTTCCACTGACCGAGGAAGTTGTAGGAAGCTTCAAGACCCCAGTACTGGTTGAAGTTGTAACCGCCAAAAACGCCGCCGGTGAAAGTGTTCTGCTTGTCGTTGTTGGTGATGTACTGGCAGTTATCAAAACCAAGAGCGCGGCAGTTTGAATCGCGGTAATCCTTGGAAGTGCTGAGATCCCAGTGGTTCCAGCCAGCCTTGAGACCGGCATAGAAACCATCAGTGCCTGCAGATGCTGCCGATGCTGCGAATGCGGAAACAACAGCTACTGCGATAAGTGACTTTTTCATTGTTTTTCTCCACGAAAATGGCCCGTATTGCGGGGTTCACCTTGTTGTAGTTCTTCTATTTTACCCTAAATGTGACCAACTCCAAAAAAATTTGCGCAAATTTCACACATTTGCCGATCAAAGGCGTGATCGGAGCGATCAAATGGGCGATCTCCATTAGGGGGATCGCCCACGGTAAACGTTAAACAAAACTATTATTACATATGATAATAAGCGTTTTGCGCCTGCAGCTTCTCGGCCATCTCGCCCAATTCCTTAGAGAGGCGGTTCTGGGCGTTAGCCTGGCTGGCAATGCCCTGCATGGACTCGGTGATATGCTGCATATTGTTCGAAATATTGGCGGTCGTCGAGGACTGCTGTTCGGAAGCATTGGCAATCTGGCTTATCTGAACATTTACTTCGTCCACCTTGCCGAGAATGTCGTTGAGCGTCGCTTCAAGTCCCTGAGCTTCGTCGGCAACGGCATCCATCGAAGTCACGCTATCGACCATGGACTTGGTCGCATGGCCTGCTCTTTCATGGATGTCCTTGACCATCTCGTTGATTTCTTGAGTGGACTGGGTCGTTCTGGCGGCAAGCGCGCGCACTTCGTCGGCAACGACGGCAAAGCCGCGTCCGTGTTCGCCAGCGCGGGCGGCTTCAATTGCCGCATTGAGCGCCAGAAGATTGGTCTGCTCGGCAATTTCCTGAATGGTCGTGACGACGGTATCGATGCGCTGAATCTGCTGTCCAAGGGACTGCACGGCAGCAGAGTCCTCGCGATTTCTCGTACTCTGCTCGCGGATTCTCGTAACCGTAAACTTAACAGCCTGCATGCCGTCGATAGTCGCCTGCTTGGCGCCTTCGGAATTTGATGCGGCAGCGCGGCAGTTTTCGGCAATCTCGCTGGTGGTCGAAACAAGTTCGTCACTGGCCGCCGCAACCGCCATCGACTGAGATACCGCTGCATTTGCGACATCGGCGATGGACTGAGAGTAGGCTTCCGTGCGTTCAGACGTTTCCGATACCGATTCGGACAAGCCCAAACCTTCAGAAATCATGTCGCGCCTGCGCTTTACGACCGAGCCGAGGGACGCCGCAAGTTCGCCGGTTTCATCGGAAGAGGCAAACTTTGACATATCCATCGACAGGTTGCCACCCGCGATGCGCGAACAGATGCTGCTCAAATCTTTGATTTTCGACGCAATGCCGCCCGCAGTCGCGTAAATAAGAAGCCATGACGCAAACGAAGCCAGGGCAAGCCAAAAGTAAACCCAAGCAACCGATGAAGCTTCTTTGAATTTATCGATGACGGCGCTGTCTTCGCCGGCCGCTTCGCGCCTTATGTCGGCAACGAATGATTTGCCGGTCGCGTCAAACTGAGCCTGGGCTCCAGTTTCAAAAGCCGCAACCGCTTCGCGGTCGTTTGCTCTTACCGCTTCGACAAGCTCCGTGTTGGCTTTTCTAGAAAATTCGCCAGCCGTGCGCGAAAACTTGGAAATTTCGGAGCCTAGGGCATTGTTCTCGAAAACTCTTCCATATTCTGAAAGCTTGCCCGTAAGAGCAGCCGAAGCAGAAGCAAGCGCTTCCGTTCTTCTGGCAAATCCGTCAGGGTCGGATGCAACCTTCATCTCGGCGACGGCAACCTTCATGCCGTTGAACGCATCCGTCACGTCGGAAACCATCGCATGGCGCGCGGCGGATTCAACGTTATAGCCTGCAGAAATAGATGCCGCGGAAGAAACTTTGCCCGCCGCATAAAAACCGGCAGCGCAGAACATCACACAGACGCCGCCCGCGATTACTCCGAAGCGACCCCTGATCTTGAAATTATCCAATAGCCCCATATTTTCTTGTCCCCTTCTTGGCGTGGGAATGTATTTTTGGTCAGCATCCATTCTATGCGCACTTAAGAGGCAATCGCCTAAACGATCTGCCGATCTTTGATCCAACACAAACAAAATGCGCAACAGGCGAATGCACGGCTGTTTTCAGTAACCAAACTTTTGTCGATCGGGATATGCCAAAGATGCAAGCATCCTAAATTATGAGATATCGATCATTTGCCGCAAGGACGGAATAACAAATAACAATAGATCCAGGGGAAAGGGATGCGATTTTTGAAATAACAAATCTTTATTCGCGGAAGCAAGGTCTGCAATCACCAACTGAGATAATTTAAGACCTTTGCGCAAATGTTAGGAAACGAATAGCCAATTCAGAAATTTTGTCAACGCAATAACTGTCGTTAATGAAATCCGCCCCGCAAAAGTTTTTCCTATCCAATTTCATTCATTTCCATTTCAGGCAAACCTTAATGAGAAATTCCAATCATTATTCAAATATATTGGCTTGCAATGATTTTAAATTTTATGGGTCTGTACAGAATTTTGTGGGGTGGTTGAATTTGTTGGCACTGACAAATCCATCAAAAAAAATCTTCATCACTGATGTGCCTTACAGAGTGATAAGTTGCCTAGGAGTAAAGTGTAAA
>JAZQPH010000276.1:0-2053 GCA_045628385.1 Succinivibrionaceae bacterium | reverse complement strand
CTTTTCTCATCTGCTTTGAGCATTGCCTCGGCTGCCGTCTGTTCGGCGATTTTTGCCTTGGCCTCAGCATCCATTCCCGCCTTTGCGGCATCTTTGACAGACGTTACGGCGGAATCTATTGTCGAACATCCCGCAAGCATCGCAAAACCGGCTGCCAGTGCAGCCAAGCCAAATTTGTTCATATCTTAGTTCCTTGGAATTAGGGCTTTAATATGTATTTGAATATACCATTAAGAAAAAAAAATATCCGAAACACGCTTCAAGAATAAAAAATCCAAGTATTTCTACTTGGATTTCAAAAGGTTACATTAATTCTGTATAGTTCTGAACAGAATTATTCCGATAACTTGTGTACCGAATAAATTTTGGCCGTCAGCGCTGGCAACTCGATGTTGAAACCTTCGGCAGAGTTTTGAGACTCTGCGTCAGGAGAATTGACGCTGTCTTTTGACGTGTCATACATCAAACGAATATGGCACTCATCCTCGCCAACAGATTTTTGACAAATGTATTTTGTGACGTCAGCAGAAAATTCTAGTTTTCTGTCGGAAGTCGACGAAGACATCGCGAACAACACGGCTGTACCGCCATCATTGTATTTTTTGACATCTACATAGAAGTTCTCGCTGGATGCATCCTTCGGCTTATCAGTTGTCGAATAGATATGATATCTTGCGGAATTTGAAACTCTCTTGCTCTTATGAAAGTTAGCCAAAGTTGCGGTATTCTTGCGAAGCTGTACCTGCCAATCAGCAAGATCGCTTTCCGAAACCTTCGCCTGCGTTCTTGAAACATGATCGTCGCACCAAGCAGTGCCCGATCCGCAAGAAGAAAGTTGCTTGGAGAAACCGGCAGTCCAATCGCCATATTCCTGGCCATAGTAAATTACCATCGGCCCCGAGTAGAGAGCATTGAACGCAGCAACCAAAAGATGTCTTCTCGTATATTCCTTGATAGCAGCTGCATCTCCGCTCTTAAGCTTGCCTTCGTCAACAAAACCGCCGCGGAACAGCAAATTGCCGAAACGAACCAAGTCATGGTTATCCGAGAATGCCGCAGGCATCACATCAGCGCTGCTGTAACGGTTGAAACTTCCGTAACCCCAGTTGTCCGCAAGATTGGACGCAGCCTGCAATTTGAACTCGGGGCTATTTTCATTTTCCTGAGCGCCTAGAACCTGAACGATCTTGTAGCGCAGAGGGAAGTTGAATGCCGAATCGAGTGCGCCGCCCTTAAGCGCATCGCTCTCAATGGCATTTCCGCCGCCGTCCCAGACTTCAGCAAGCGTGAAACCTCCGAGCCTGCCATCATCTTTTGCGGCATCATGAATCGCTTCATTGAGGATTTTCCACTTGGCGACTGGCACCTGATATGCCTGATCAAGACGCCATCCGTCAATTTCAAAATCGGTAATCATGGTGGTCGCAAGCGATTTAAAATGCTCAAGCGTTTCATCGCTGGTCCAGTCAAAGCAAGTCATAGCAGAACCTGCTTTGGCATCTGATCCGCCCATGCCGCGACAATTTGTCGTCATCACCGGAGAATTGCCGCTTGCATCAGAAGAATCTAAATCGTTCTTGGCATGACCGAAAACGCCGTCCAGGAATACATACATTCCCTTTTCATGAGCGGTCTTCACAAGATCCTTTAATCCGTCGGCATCGCCAAAATGATTGTCAATCATCGGAACGCCTGAAGACATATAGGTGGTTGCGTAATAACCGGAAGCATTTGTCTTCTTCTGAGCAGAATCGCCTGATTCAGAGGTGTGGAAAACAGGGGTAATCCAGATTGCGTTAGCGCCTGATGCCTTAATCCAATCAAGGTTATCTTTAACACCGCCCAATGTTCCCTTATGCTTAGAATCTCCCCAGCCAGTGCCCCATCCTGCAGCATCTCCGCCGTTCACCCAGGATTCAAGGTTTACCTGGTAGATTACAAGCCCGCACTTCTTTTCGTCTTTGCCCGCATAGCAAGCAAACTTGTTGACGGTAGAATCGAATTTATCGGCAAGTTCAGATACTTTGGCGACGGTAGTAACATCTCCGCCAGG
>JAZQPH010000275.1:0-6447 GCA_045628385.1 Succinivibrionaceae bacterium | reverse complement strand
TTTCTGGAGAATCTAAATTGCTCCCTAAAAAATCTGTTTGTATCAAGTAAGAAATTTGCGCTTAAAATCATCTTAAACAATTCATGTATTTATCTTGACTATAGTATAAATATTTAGCAATATCAACACATTATAAAACTTATGTATAAATATCGTTATACAAGATCAATACACCTTCATAACAGAGCGAAAATATTTACTTCGCAGAATCTGAACTATCGGACTTTTTGCTCGACTCCAAGGCGGCAGGAGCCTCAGATCCAGGCTGAACGGATTTTGGAACAATCTGGCCGTTCTGTATCTTCTGTATCTGCAGGAAAAAATCTTCGGATATGTACCCTATATCGTCATGGTCGACCAAACCTAGAGCATAGATCACGATATAAGGAGACTCCGCGTCCGAAGATTTATTAACGAATACCTTCATCGCAGATGAGACTTTATCTGCGATTTTGTTGCCGGTATTTTTCTTTTCTCCGAGCGGAACCTCAAAAGTCACAAGCTCATCTGATACAGTCTTCATTGAGCTGGCATCGACGCCGTAAATCTTCATATAGCGTTCAGCTACTGCCTTGGCCGTAGTCTCGCCGGGTTCTTCTCGTGCTAATTTCATGTACACGGCCTTTTCAGCCGTTTTATGCTTATAGGTTATTAAATAAGCATCGCTATTCCACCGCGGCTCGGAATCCCAATTTTTCATAAAGGATTCGCGCATGATATTGCGCTCATATCCGTTGGCGGCGGCGCCCGCTGAACCTGTGTTTCCGCGGTTTTTCGGAAGCATCTGCGATCCGTCTGTTTCGATCGCTTCCACTCCCCTGACGGACTTGGCGTCTTTAAGCGCATCCTGAAGGCTTACAGCCATCGCACCAGAAGAATATACCAGCGCCAAAGCTGCAGCAAAACCGCATAAATTATTGATGAGAGCCATATTTTTCTATGTAATCCTTGCCCTTCTTTTCGCCTGCTTCGATCTCTTCTGGCTTCAGCACCTGCGCAAGCATGGCGCGGTATTCCAAACTGTCGGGAAGACTTACGCCAGCAACCGTTAGCCACGCGTACATCTCGACACGATCTTTCTCGACGCCCTCGCCAGCTCCGTATGCCGCACCCAAATCATGCTGAGCCAGAGAAAATCCCTGTTCTGCGGCCAATCGCAGAAGTTCGGCATAACGAACAGGATTTTTTTCGACGCCCTTTCCTTCCTTAAAAAGATACGCAAGGTTGTACTGAGCGTAGAAATTGCCTGCCGCAGCGGCTTTTGCAAACCAATCTGCTGCAGATTTATATCCGGCCTCATCTGACTGCGCCTGCATCAGCACGCCAAGTTCGTTCATGGAGAATGCATCGCCTGAGGAGGCTGCCATACCGAAAAAATGAGCTGCGCGTTCTTGATCAATAGGCACGCCCAGACCCTGCTTATAGACAAATCCGAGAGACCTTGCTGCCGGCGCATATCCGAGATCATAGGAAGCTTGAAACAATTTAATTGCCGACTCGGCGCTTTTTTCCACGCCGACGCCCTGTAGATACATGATCCCAAGATTGTTCATCGCTTCGGCATTTCCTCTGAGCGAGGCGTTGCCGTAGCATTCGGCAGCTTTGGCGTAATCTATTTCGACGCCGTCGCCGTTCTCGTAAGCCAAACCTTGATTAAGCCAGAAATTTCCGTCGCCGTCGGCAGGGGTCTGCGCAGACTCAGCCGCTTGGACAGAACCGACCAACAGCGCCGCGGCAGCGCAAATACCTCTGAAAAATTGCATTTTTAATCTCCGCTATTGAGCCTTTGACGCCGCTATGGACTTTTTATAATCCGCTGCAAGCTGATCAGCCGCCTTGCGTTCTTGTTTGCTCGCTTTAAGCGAAGCGATTTTTCCTTTGGCGTCCGGATGATCGGAAGAAGCTACCAGATACCACGCAAGAGCTCCCGCGCGATCGGCTTTGGCGAGTTTTCTGTCGCCCACGATAACCATCGCCGCAGGACATCCCGAAAGCGCGGACGACTCAAGCAGTTTGTCAGCAGTTTCGTCGATTTTGCGCAGGCCTTCCGTACCCTGAAGATGTGACATACCTACGCTTAACATGATTTGGCAATCGCCTGAACCGATGATCTTGTCCAGATAAACATTAGCTTTTTCTTCATTGGACAGAGGCGATTTTCCTGCATAGATGAGGTACATCTGCCTAAGCGATCCCAGATCCCCATCCTCGGCTTTCTTTTTGATGTCTGAAAGCAATTTTTCGGCGCTTTCCACCTGTCTTCCGGTTTTGGCGTACAAAACTGCAAGCGGATATCGCGATTCGACATTGCCGCCCGCAACGGCTTTTTCGTACCAAAAGATCGCCTTTTCTGGTTCTGCAGGGCCGCCAATGCCTTCGTCATACATAAATCCGAGACGTTCCTGCGCATGCGGGCTGCCCGCGGAAGCTGCGTCGTTCCACCAATATAGCGCTTTCTTATAATCGCCTAAACGATAATTGTAGGCGCCGAGACGATACTTGGCCTGCACGGATCCTTTTCCCGCAGCTTCTCTTAGATAATTTAAGCCCTTGGTCTCATCTCTTGCCACGCCGATGCCGTCCATATAGACATTGCCCATTGTTTCAAGAGCAGAAGCGTTGTCCTCCTGCGCCACCGCAATTTCTAGGAAACGCATTCCGAGGTTAACGTCCTGATGTCTGCCGTAGAGCCCGGTCAGATAGATTTTCGCAAGTTCGGCAAGCGCTGTCGGATTCTTATGGTCGGCCGCGCGCTGCAGCAAAGCAATAGCCTTCTTGTCGTCTCTTTCGACAATCTTTCCTTCAAGATAAATTTTGGCCACATCTACCATGGCCTTAGGTCTTGTCGATTTGGCGGCTTCCTCTAGGTAATTCAAAGCTTCATCTTTTGAAACAATGAGTCCGTTAGGTTCGATAATCGAATGGCCGAGCTCGTACATGGCTTCGGTAATACCGCTGTCGGCAGCAATTTTGTAATATTTGGTAGCTTTTTTGAAATCTCTGCTCAGGTAATGGCCTGTTCTGTACATATCAGCCACGGCATAAGCAGCCTGCGGACAATCTCTGTCTGCAGCCATAATGTACAATTCAACGGCAGTCTGTGAATCTATAGGATGCGTCAAGCCCTGAAAATAATCTTTTCCGAGTTCATATATCTGATATGGGGACATGGCCGACAGCTGTTCAGGGGTCGGATAATCGGAACTCTCATCGCATGCTCCCAAAGAGAGCGCCATGGCAAAATACGCTGCTGCTCGCATGGCATGGGTCTTAAAAACTTTCATGAATTGCCCGTGTTTCGCTTTGAATACAGATAATCTCATTATAGCCGATGCGGCTATGGCAACTCCCCATGCACTATGGTGTATCTTCCCTTTATTTGACGGATAGCGTATTTTGAGAACTTGCAGACACCATCTACCGAAGAATGAACATATTTATGGAATTTTCTGTTCCCAGCCTGAATGGGAACCCCGACCAAAGAAAAGTTCCGTCACCTACAAAAAGTTTTACGCCGCCGAATTCATACAATCCTCTTTTGAATCCATAATTTAATTTTTTGACCAGCCACTCGGCGACTGGAACCATCCCTCCGTGCGTATGCCCAGAAAGCACGAGATCTGGGATCGGCACCGAATCTTTATACCATTGGGCCGGCGACGGGCGATGCTTGAGCAAAATAAGGAGATCGGACTTCTCAATTCCTGCAACGGCTTTTTCATAATCAGGCAACTCGCGGTTTTCATATTTTTCTGCCCGCTCATCGGTTACGCCGACAACAGCTATTTTTCTGCCGGAGAACTCAATGATTTTATGTTCGTTTTCGAGAACATTCATGCCGGGAATGCCCCTAAACCACTCGATCCAGCCGTCATAATCGCAATAGTATTCATGGTTTCCCGGCACGAAATACATGCCTAACGGTGCTTTTATCTCGGACAGTTTTGCCAAAAAAGCCTGTTTGCTTTCAGGGAAGCCGTCGACGATATCGCCCGTAAATACGACCGCATCGGGATGCATGGAATCAAGAGTCTTGAGAAATCCGTCAAACCACTCTTCCGAAACAAATGAATTGACATGAAGATCCGTGACATGCGCGATGCGAAGCGGCTTTTCCGAAGGCACTGAAAAAACCTTGAGCTCGTGTTCAATCGGTATCGGCAACCTGGTGGCGTTATAAAACAGCAGACCCGTTGCAGGGATGCATACGGCATAGGCCGCGAGCAGGAGTTTTGATAACAGATTTCTGCGTTTTTTCCACTTCGCAAAAGGCAAAATCAGCAGCGACGGAAAAACGCAGCAAAGCATGAAACCAAGGCACAGACACGTCAGCGTCAGGAACCAGGACGGAAGATCCGGAGACGGGATGTTGCCGCCAAGAAGTTTATAAAGAAGCAGCTGCGATGCGGCAAAGACAAAGACTGCCGCAAGCAATCGCGAGCAAAATTTGCCTCCAGGAACAAAAAACCAAAGAGCGAGGAGGCAAGGTATTAAGAGAATAGGATAAGCAAACACGCGAAAGTTTCCGATGCAATAAATCCCAAAGATTCTATCGAAAAATCGCGCAAAACGCGCGCGCGGCGCACCTTATGCCAGATAAATGCGATTATTTTTTGCGCGACAGCAATTCAGCCGTTTCTGCTTCCATGACGTAATCGTCCATGAAGAACCCGCCGCCAATATCGGTTTTAACCGATTCAATGTTGCGAAATCCCCAATGGTAATAGACATCGATTGCGTGCGAGTTGAATTTGTTGACCGTAAGATAAACCTTCTCAAGACCGGAGGAATCGGCATTCTTGGCCACAAAATGCACCAAACCAGATGCAAAACCGCGCGATCTGATATCTTGCTTCAAATATAGCTTCGACAGAAACATTCTGCCATTTTTGTTTTCCGAAGCCTGCTCTGGCTTGAAAGAAATAAAGCCTACGTACTCGCGGTCTAATTTGCACAGGTAGTATTCGTAGCCTTCTTTCATCTGCGCCTTGACAGCGGGTACTGACAAAAATTTCGTCAGCATATACTGAATCTGATCGGTAGATATGATTGAAGGAAAATATTCATACCAGATGGTTTCGGCAAGCATGCAAAAATTCTCTATGCCGATGTCGTCGCTTACTTTGACGAACTCGATGCCGTCATCGTTAATCATGAAACACTCCTAAAAAGAAGCAAAGCCATACTCAGTTGAATAGCATACGCGCAAACGCGTTCAAAATGGCGTTCTGTCTTGCCGAAGTTTGACGATCGGCGCGATATTTCGAATGAAAACAAAATTAGTGTCGGTCCGTTTTGCCCGCATGTTACTGTAAAATTGCGAGCATGGGCACATGTTCCGATATATCAATATCTGGCGCGCATCGCCTGTGCCGCCATGCGAATTCAATATGACATCTGAAATCAGAAACAAATCTTCAAATCGCAGCTCTAAATGGGGATTTTGCAGAGGCGAAGCCAAAACTCAGTTTCGCCTGATGCTGCCGCTTCTTACGGGATCGCTTGCCGGTGTCGGCATGGGATTTACCGACACAGTGATCGTCGGGCACGTCGGCGCCACCGATCTTGCTGGAGTTTCCGTCGCCGTTTCCATAATTATGACCATAACGGTGGCATTTTCAGGCTTTCTCGGAGCCGTATCTCCGCTTTTTGCCGAAGACTGCGGCGCAGGCAGGCCCGACAGAGCCCAGCGCAGGTTCATGAATACCCTCTACACCATGGCAGGAGTGATTGCCGCAACGGAATTGCTTCTGGTATTGGGTTATTTTTCATTTGACTGGATGCCGCTTGAAGATGATGTGCGGCAAGTTGCCAGAAATTACATGCTATACGCTCTTCCCGGCGTTCCAATTTTTATCCTGACAATGGCGCTTAGGGTTTATGACGACGGCATCGGAAAGACGCAGATATCAATGTACATAAGCTTCGCCGCGCTGTTTCTTAATCTGCTTCTTGATCTGCTGTTTGTTTACGGAGCAGGACCAATTCCCGCTATGGGAGGACCTGGTGCAGCCGTCGCATCCACGCTTACCGAATGGCTGCTGCTTCCTATTGCCTGGTCGCTTACGGCGATTATGCTGAAAAAATCGCAATTTAAGCCGCGCATATGCTTCATAAAGCCTGACAAAGACATGATAAAACTCATTGTCAGACAGGGCTTGCCGCTGTCTATCGCAACGGGTTTTGAAAGCTCGGCTTTTCTGGCATTCTGCGTGCTTTCCTCTTGGTTCGGCACTCTGGAACTTGCGGCCAATCAAATCCTTTTCAACCTGATGACGCTGCTCTTTATGGTGCCGCTAGCGCTGTCCATAACCGTTTCGATAAGAATAGGCTACGCCATAGGAAAATCGGACAGTTCCATGGCACAGACAGCCGTCAGCACCTGTTACTGGGTCGCGTTGCCGATTGCCTTTGTGCTGGCCGTTGCATCTTACGTTCTAAGCGATG
>JAZQPH010000274.1:0-6102 GCA_045628385.1 Succinivibrionaceae bacterium | reverse complement strand
GGCGACAGACGGGAGGCAAAAAGCCTGGCGCTTTCTGGGTTGGCGACTGACAAATTTCTAATCATGCCGGCTGTCCCGCCGCCGATGCGTTCGAGAAAATTTTTTTCGGAAGAAGAAAGTGGACCCTCATTCCTGGCACATTTGCCGATGATGCCGGAGGCGCCACACAGCATTTCATAAATTCTTTGCGCCAGTCCACGATATTTTTTGCTGCTCACGGAAACCGATGAACAGTCTTTTGAAATGCATGAATAGACGCCTGCTTCGCCGCCGAATACCAAAGCCCGAATGTCCACGAGGCCTCCAGGGAGCAACGAAACGCTTACCTCCGATCCCGATCGCGAAACAATGATCGTACCTGACACCGAAATTAATTCTTCTAGAAAGGAATTTTCCGATTCTCCGAACCAAGACGCGGCTCCAGAATCTTTCAAAGCCAGATACAAAATATTGCCCGTAAGGCTGTTTTTGTCATTTGACGAGGACGAATCTGCTTCTTGTGCGCGCTCGTATGGGCTGATGCCGCCATCCGAGGTCCAGGAGTCAAAAAGATCGGCAGCGCCCGCAGCAACGCTTTTCAGGCTAGCATCGGTTAATCCTTTGGCTCCGAAGGCGGAAAGGGAGTCGTTGACAATGCCTTGAGCAAGCTGGCAAGAATTTCCGAAGTACTGATTTAATTGCTGAACTTTTCGCTGTAATGTTTCCATGTACTGAGAACATTTCTCGCACATTGCGCTGAGCGCTATCTGGAAAGCATAACCTTTGGCGTTGGCTGCGATCGCGCGCAGCAATTTTACAAAGCGATCTTTATTGATAAAACTTATGCTCCCCGAAAACAAATCAATCCCCGAACACCCCGCTTCGGCTGAAGGCGCCGCGAATGTCACGAGATCTTCGTTCATAACTCGCGATCTTGAAACGATCGATCCGCCGCCTATAACTCCTCGCCTCGCGGTCTCATAATATGAAGATGCCGTAGAGTTGTAGCTTTCTTCAAAAACTTCCTGCATTTTGTCAGAAAGATCCGCCCTAGCATCAGCGCCGATCAAAAAAAGGACGATCGCGCCGATCGCCATGCCATTTCTGCGGGCATCCGCAAGGTTATTGAAAAACAGACTCATCTTCATAACTCAATTCGTTTCAGGCTGTAACAAGACCAACGCATGCGCCGATGCAGAACGCGAATCGATTAGAGATCGAGCATGCTGATCCCTATTTGGCAATTCAATCGCAAAACGTACATGCACTACTATATATATGCTGATGTCCTGATTAAGAGCACAATATATAAACAACAGCTTGTTTGATGCAAACTTCCCGCATTCTATATAGTTAAGAAAATAGCTAAGCAGATGGCAACGGGTCATTTACAGATTGGCATCATCAGAACGGGGGCATTATTGAATAGAGATGTCGTCAGGCTTTTAAGACATGTTTAATTGAAATGAATGTCTGATTCTTGCCCATTTCCGAGCAACAACACAAGTTCGGACTCTGCCGATGACACGCCGGTTTGCTCGGGATGAAGCAGCCTTAATTCATCGCCAGTCAAAAGATTAAGCGACTCGGCAGCCGACAGCAATGCGTCATCAAGTTCGTTTGCGTTCATAAGTCCGAACGCAAACGGCAGCGTCCGCCCTGACTCGGCGTCAAACGCAACCAGGGCGGGAACGGAAGTAATGCCCCAAATGGCAGCCTGCCCCCTGTCCGCAACAAAATCTCTGAATCCAGAATCGGGCAGATATTTGCCGTCAGCAGCGATTGCCTTGACCGTAATGCCGCGGCTTAGAATAAACTGACGAAGCATTTTGCCCATAAGCGCCGAATAACGGCAATCAGAACGATAAAAAAAGAAAATTCCCAATTTTCCGCCAGCAAGTCTTTCAATAATCATCCGCTTACGGTCGCTAAGATCTTTTTCAAGAGCCTTGGCTGCATATGAGGCAGTCGGCATCAAAAGAGTTTCATTAATCGACGGATCAACTCCAATCTTTGCGGCGATTTGCGCAAATTTTTCGGATTTGTCCATCATTACCTTTTGCATGAGGTAATATGTACGGACATTGTCGGGCGTAGGATTGTCGATTGCCCTCGCAAGATATTCTTCGCTGTGCTCTTTTAGCCACTTAACAGACAATCTTTCTGGAACGTCGGCGGTATCGGGATTCATCTCCCCTGACGTCCTTTTCTCATCCTCGGGAATTTCTTCTGCGTGCTGCTTGTACCAAAACCATCCTTCTTGAGAAGTTGACCAAAATATGCATTTATTCCAGATAGTTAGCATTGGATAATCTTCTGATTCGCAGAGAGCGCTCTCGGCATTGGCCGTAGCCAATATTAAAGCCAACGCCAGAGCACAGGAATAAGGAAAAGAGGTTAAATTTTGCATGGTGTTTCCGCATGTGATTAAAACGAATATCCAGCGGATTGTCGCGAAACAAATATTTTGATAGCCGGCCCATGTTGCGATTAAATTTTCTTCCAAAACGCTCATGTTTTGAAAATTTTGAAAATAAGAAATTTGTATTTTTTTTAATCAAAAAATTCGTGATTCAGCACACAAATTCATCCGTGTTTTCTCGACTGTAAAATGTGCGCAAACATACAATTGCACAGTTTAAGTGTAAGTTGCCTAAATGGTAACCAACTCTGTAAACCAAACGCCTAAACAACAAGAATAAAAACAGGCAAATTCTTGTCTTCTAGACAGCAGTGTTTTAGGAAAAACTAAATATGCAAAAGTTGAAAATGACGACTCTTAAGCTCGCAGTCGCAGCTGGTCTCGGTATGATGGCATACGGAGCGCAGGCCACTTGGGAATCGGGCGAAATGATTATCGTCCATCCGTTCCAGTGGACATATGACAACATCGCCAAGGAATGTACCGAGGTGCTTGGTCCTAAGGGCTACGACGGCGTACAGATCTCCCAGCCGGCAGAACACATCGCAAGAACCGATGTATGGTGGGCGGTTTATCAGCCAGTCAACTTCAAAAACTTCACTACCATGACCGGTAACGAGCAGCAGCTCCGCAACATGATCAAGACTTGTAACGCAGCAGGCGTCAAAGTCTTCGCTGATGCGGTATTCAACCAGCGCGGCTCGGCAGGAAACAAAGGTCTCGGCGGCTCCGGCTTCAATGGCAACGGCGGCTCAGCTTGGTATCCCGACGGATTCACGAAGGACAACGGCGACTTCCACAATCCGTGCGACATCAGCTACGACGATGCGTGGAAAATCCGCAACTGCGCTCTGAGCGGCATGCCTGATATCGCAACAGACAATGACTCCACCAGAGCCAAGATTGCAAATTACCTCCAGTCGCTTCTTGACATGGGCGTAACAGGTTTCCGTATCGATGCAGCTAAGCACATGTATCCAAAGGATATCGACAGCATCCTTAGCCGCGTCGGATACCCTCCATCATATCTTGAAGTAATCGGCGCGGGCGGAGAGCCTGTTCAGCCTACCGATTACACCTGGATTCCGGGCGCTGCAATCACTGAATTCAAATATTGCTCTGCGATGATGGAAAACATCGATAAGCCTCAATATCTTATCGACATGAATGACCAGTGGTTCCAGGTAGCTGGCAACAACGCCGAAGTATTCGTCAACAACCACGATAACGAACGCGGTTCTGCAGGTACCCAGTACATGACCTACAAGTGGGGTCAGAAGTATCACCTCGCGCAGTCTTTCATGGTCGCTTATCCTCAGGGCGCTATCCGCCAGGTTTACTCGGGCTATGAATTCAATGCACACGATCCTGCAGGTCCTCTCGGAGCGGATCGCTGCCAGGGCGGGTGGCTCTGCCAGCACAGAAATCCTCTTGTAGCCAATGCAGTAAGTTTTGCGCGCGCAACCCGCGGCGAAGCTGCAACAAACAAAGGATCCGAAGGTCGGGCAATCTGGTTCAGCCGCGGTTCCAAGGGTTTCTATGCGGTTAACACCGGAAGCAACTCCGTAACCAAGACTGTCAAGACCGGCATGCCGGACGGCGAATACTGCCAGATTCTCAACGAAGACAAGTGTGCAGAAAAGATCAAGGTATCCGGCGGTCAGGTAACCTTTACTGTTAAGGGCGAATCTGCAATCGCAATCTGCACCGACAGCAACTACTGCGGCGCACCTGTTCCAGCTAAGCCTTGCAATGAAGGCGGTCCATGCACCTGCGAAGAAAAGCCTGAGCAGGACAAGTGCTACGTTCCGACTCCTGAGCTTTACTACGCAGGCACCAGCAACGGCTGGACCTTCACCAAGATGGAATGCGCTAACCAAAAGTGCACCATCAAGCTCGCTCTTGACGACAAGGGCGACACCAACGGCAAGCAGCGTTTCAAGATTACTTCCGCTTCCAACTGGAAGGGTCAGGTATTCGGTACCAACGGCAGCGACATTCTCTGCAGCGATCAGGCATCCTGCAAGGACGTATCTCTTGCCGGCAAGTCAGGCGTATTTGATCTGACTGTCAACACCGACACCATGAAGTGGTCTGTCGCAGCTCACGAAGAAACCTGCGACGAAAATCCAAATCAGGACAAGTGCCAGGTAGTTCCTCCATCAGGCTGCAAGCTCAACGCTCTTTATTTTGCTGGCTCCAACAACAACTGGACCTTCGATGCGATGACCTGCAACGCAGGCAAGTGGGAAATCACCTATGACTTCAATGGCAAGGGTGAAAAGGATGGCAAGGTACAGCGCTTCAAGGTAACTTCCGATGCTAACTGGAAGGGCCAGGTATACGGTACCAAGTCAAGCTCCGGCAATCAGCTCTGCTCCGACCAGTCTGTATGCAACGACGTTGTATTCAGCGAGGTAGGCAAGTACAAGATCATCGTCGATGATTCGAAGATGACTTGGACTGCAGAAAAGGTTGGCAGCGACGTTTGTCAGGCTCCTTCCGAGGCTATGTACTTCGCTGGCACCACCAATAAGTGGACCTTCGACAAGATGTCCTGGGACTGCAAGAAGAAGGCTTGGACCATCGGTCTCTCCCTCTCTGGCAAGGCAGACACGGGCGGCTCACAGCGCTTTAAGATCACCAGCGCAGCCGACTGGAAGCACGACGTATGGGGCAAGCAGGGCAGCAACACCCTCTGCAAGGATCAGTCTAAGTGCGGCGACGTATATATCTCCGAACAGGGCGAATATACCCTTATCGTTGATCCTGCAAGCATGTCATGGACTCTGGTCAAGGGCACTCAAACTTGCGAACAGAATCCAAATCAGTCGAACTGCGGCCCAGTTGACCCAGTCGACCCAGTCGATCCAATCGACCCTGTCGATCCAGTCGACCCTGTCGATCCAATCGGCCCTGTCGATCCATGCGCAGCTAACCCAAGCAGCTGTGCAGGCTACCCTAACGGTCCTATCGACTCCGCTGAATGCAATCAGCAGTGCAAGGAAGTTCAGAAGGAAGTCTGCACCGGCGCTGGCAACGGCACTGTATCCGAAGGCGGCTTGACTGCTGTAGCTTACGGTCCATACGGCACCAACCCTAACGGTCAGGTAGGTCAGCGCAAGACCATCAGCTCCGTCAACGATTGGACTGAGGACATGATCATCGCCCGCGGCGCGGCAAACGATGACCCACGCGCATTCCGCGGCTACCATGAAAAGGCTACCGACTTCTATGCTCTCTATGCAGCATGGGATAGCGCTAACCTCTACCTCATGGTTGAAATGCCAAACCTCCAGAACGTAGATGTTCTTGGCGACTTCAACTACGCCAACGACCAGTTCCTCCCAATGGGCATTGCTCTTAACACCGGCAAGCGCGTAGCGGGCAACGGTCTCAACACATCTGGCACCACCACCTGGATGGCAGGTCAGTTCTACGATATCAAGGCTGGCATCGACACGGACTGGGCTGCCGTAAAAAGTGCAATGGAAACGGCTCAGCAGATCGTTACTTCGTTCTCCTATGGTGTCGTTCCGGAAGAAACCATAGAGGCAATCTGTTCTATTACGGAAAGCCAGCAACAAACCGGAACAGCCAAGCGAATCTGTGATTTGATTTCCGCAAGCCAAACAGAGCAGCTTGCATCAAAAATAGCAGCCTTTGAGGCTGTTACCGTGGATGCTCACACAGCATCCTTG
>JAZQPH010000273.1:0-5336 GCA_045628385.1 Succinivibrionaceae bacterium | reverse complement strand
CTCTACCAATGCATCTGACATTGTGCATAGCTAAATATTCTTTGCTAGCATGAAATATTGAGGTTCAGTCCGGATTTTTGTGTTTGAGCCCCAAACTTTGCAAATCTAGATAATACCGAAAATTTAAAAATCTCAAAAATTTTATAACAGTCTGATTTTGTTCGCATATTGAATAAAATTCAAAATCACCCGCGCGTCAGATAATTTGAATCATATGCGACATATTCAATCCGAATCTTTTTATGCTTAACAGCAATTTAATCGATTGAAAACAAGAATTACAATGTATGCATTACTCGTTTAAACACATCTCTAAGCAATCCTGGTTCTTTTAATAATCAAAATTGTTGAATTTTATATACTTCAAATCTGTGCTATACTTCGATAGCGATCAACGCGCTTGGACTGACAAGTTAGGAGTCAAACATGGGCAATATTCTAAATCCCAATAATTTTGATTATAAAAACAAGTCTTTAGTAAAGGCTCCTAAATTTTACGTAGACAAAACAGATCTTATAGCTCGACTGAATCAAAATATATTTTCAGATGATAAATTTATTTGTTTTACCCGCCCGCGTCGCTTTGGCAAAACAATAACCGCAAAAATGCTTTCGGCATATTATTCAAAAGGATGTTCCAGCAAGGAAATATTCGATAGATTTAAAATTGCAGCCGACCCGTCATATCTGGATCACTTAAATAAATACAATGTCATTTATATTGATATGAACACGGTTTATGAAAATTTTAATTGTTTCGATAAAACTGAACGCATTCAAGATATAGTTGATTATTTACGATATGCAATAGTCAAAGAACTTCGAACCGATGCAAAATTTAACGATGCCGTCAAAAACAATCATGATATAAATGAAATTAGTTTAGCCCAAACCATTTCCGAAATCACCGCCCATACCGACGAATTGTTTGTATTTATAATGGATGAATGGGATTTGGTTTATAGAGAATACAGATTCGACACATCTCTGCAGAATAAATTTATCAATTGCCTAAGAGGTCTTTTTAAATCCGACTGTCACCAGTCCTTCGCTCTGGTTTATCTAACCGGCATTTTGCCAATCAAAAAATATACTGAATCAGCATTAAATAACTTCCGTGAATTTAATATGCTTCAGCCTGAACCATTTGAAAAATTTTTTGGTTTTACAGAGGACGAAGTAGAACTGATTGCTCGCGAACATGACAATATTCCATCTATCAAAGAACTTAAAGAATGGTACGACGGATATGATTTAAATAGCATATCCATACTTAATCCAAATTCTGTTGCTTGTGCCGTAGCATCGGGAAAATGTCGTAACTATTGGACTCAAACCGCAGCGTTTACTCCTTTGCTAGAACTTATTAAATTAAATTTGGAAAATTTTAAGGAAGATCTTTTAAATCTTATTGCTTGCGGAAAAATTACTTTTTCGATTACCACATTTCAGAATGATATGGTAAGCATACACAATAAAAACGATGCTTTTTGTTTGTTGGTGTGTCTTGGCTATATCGCATGCAAACAAACATCGAGACCGAACATTTTAGAAGCCTACATTCCAAACTTAGAAATTTCACTTGCTATGACGGATGTCTTATCTTGTGAGGATTGGTTTCCGCAAATGGAGATCGTGAAACGATCCGAAATTCTATATCAAGCCACCATTTGCCAAAATGGGAAAAAAGTTGCCGAAATTATGGATGAAATTCATAATGGTCCGCACGTCTCGGCCCTTACTTACAATTGCGAAGCCGCACTCTCCTATTGCGTGTTATTCGGTTACACTTGGTCTACTTACAATACCTACAATACATTCAGAGAGCTAGATAGCGGAAAGGGATATATCGATATCGCATATGTTCCATTAAACCCGCAAAATCCCGTGCTGATAATCGAATTAAAGCATGATGTCAGTTCAGATGCAGCTCTGGCCCAAATCAGAAATAAAGAATACGCAAAAGATATTGCTTCCCGCTATCCAAACATTTTATTAGTTGCAATCAATTACGACACCAAAACAAAACAACATGACTGCATTATTGAAAAGTACTGATTTCGCTAAATTCTGAAGATGTATTGAAACACTTTTCAGAACTTTCTTATTATTGGGGGCTTCGTGCATATGCATGGGTAAATCCACCGCCTCACAATCGACAATCCCTGTCCCTCTGCAGTTTTCTGACAATCATTGCTCCCCGTTCGAAAGAAGTGTAAGCATTCTTTATCATCACGAATCAGAATATTGCAAAAGTTCTCTCCTTAACCGAGGTTGTTTACACATAACCAGCCCACACCTAGGAAGAAGCATCAAGTATTAAGATCATGCACACTGTTTGATATTTTCTTTGGCGATAACCTAACCTAAACGCACGCGCGCATAAATTAAGCGTGCATAGTTCATGAAATTGACTGTTTGGCGCATGTTCTTCAGAGCATATGAGTCAATAAGCGTCAGTACATAAAGCAGGCATTTCAGCGCTCGAAGCCACGGATGTCGCCATGCCGAATTCGGTCTCCATGTATGAAGTAAAAACCATATTCAAAGATGTGAGACTCACGAATACCAAAATCTCCAACGCAAAATCCGAAAGCGAACGCGCCAAGCTTTACGAAGATCTGAAATCCAAGACCGCCGACATCGTCGCATCGCTCAATGATTTGGAACGCAAACTGACAAGCTCATAGCAAAAAAAGATCGTCGACAAACTTGAATCCGACGTGAAAGATTATTTAAATCCCTCCCTGCAAAAGCAGAATGCCGGAGTTCCGTTTTGCGGGATTTTGCGACAGTCGTAATGAACCGAAGACATGCCCATGTATGCGGCGCCCCGCCGCTCAGGAACGGAAGTATTTCGACAGACCTGAGACACATTCCGATGCGCGGCATGCAGCGTCGCGACAGATTCAGATGTCCCAATCCGAGCAGCAAATACCGCAAAACCGCGGATATGGATTTCAAGAGCAACGCCATCTCATAACCGAGCCGCTGAGGTCTATGACGATAAACAGCTTGAGCTCTGACTGACCATAAAGCAGGTCGCGCCCCTCACGGGGCAGCATAAAGAGGTCGTAAAGGACATAGACAAAACGAGGCTCGAGAAACTGGATGCGACGCGGCAAAGACGGAAATCGCAGAATGCGAGAGTATCAGGGCAAAAACAAAAATCCGGATTGAACCGGCAATGAGACAAGTCCGTTCAGACTTCTTCTCGAACTTTTCTCATGATTTGCTGAATAACTATTGCCCGAGCAAACAGATGCGGCAAAAACGCCCGAGACCTGTATTGAAAACAGCCTTGCCAAGCGTACTGTTTCAGGAAGAGCAAATAAATCAGGAACAGAGCGCCCGCCCATCTCAATACAGATTGGTCTATGAACATAACAACATTGTTACAATTTTGTCTTGCAAACGAAACAGAACAACCATCTTTTGTCTTGCACACAAAACAATATCAACGTATAATTGTCTTATTGACAGAGAGAACCAACCATGAATAGAGATGTCTTGAAACAGATTCTTACCGATCAAAAGGATATGTATATAAAAACACCCTTAGTTACAAGGCATTACACCATAGACGATAATATAAACTACTGCTTTGTCGGCATCAGAAGGACAGGCAAATCCTACATGATGTATCAGCAGATACAACATTTAATCGCCCAGCATATTCCGTTATCGCAGATTGTCTATGTCAATTTTGAAGACGAACGTCTTTTGGAAATGACCTCTGCAGATCTGAATTCGATTTTGGAAATCGCCCATGAGGTGGCGGGAACCGGCGTCAAGCCATATCTGTTTCTTGATGAAATTCAGAACATAGACGGATGGGAAAAATTCGTACGCAGAATTGCGGACATGAAATACAAAGTAAGCATCACCGGCAGCAACAGCAAAATGCTAAGCCGCGAGATTGCTTCAACGTTAGGCGGACGATTTGTTATCCTGAATGTATACCCCTACTCTTTTGCTGAATTTCTTATCGCAAACGGAAAAACAACAAATTATCTTGAAACCATAAGCACAAAAGATAAAGCTGAATTAGCTTCGCAATATGACGAATACGTAACTTACGGAGCATTTCCTGAACTAGTGAAAATCCAAAACAAAAGAACATTTTTAAGCAGCATTTATCAGACTGTTTATCTCGGAGACATTATTACAAGAAATAAAATAACCAATGACTTTGCCGTCAAGCTTCTATTGAAAAAAATGGCTGAGTCCATCACTAAGCCGCTTTCCTTTACCAGATTAACCAACATCGCAAAGAGCGCAGGAGTATCCATTGGCAAACAAACGGCCATAAACTATGTAGGCTACATGAAGGATTCCTATCTCATATTTTCTCTTTCCAATTTTGCAGCCAAACTTATTGAAAAGGAAACCTCGCCCAAGTATTACTTCATGGATACGGGTCTTGCAGGCCTGATGCTCTTAGATTGCAGATCCGCTCAATTGGAAAATCTGGTAGCCATAGAACTCATAAGGCGTTACGGTCCAGAAAATGTGTTTTATTTTGAAAACAATGTTGAGATTGATTTCTACGTTCCTGATGCCAAACTAGCCATCCAGGTATGTCTGCGGTTCCTTGAAGATCTGGATACTCGCGAACGCGAGACCAGAGCTTTCGTCAAGCTTCAAAAATTTATTCCCGAATCAAAATGCCTCATTGTCACAAATAGCGAAGAAGCCTCCTTAGAGTTCGAGGGCATGACGATTTCCGTGCTCCCTGCATGGAAATGGCTCTTGGAAAAGCAATAAAAGAATACGCAAAAACTCGCACTCCGATTCGTGCTCAATTTTGATTTGGAAACAAACCAAAGAACCGATAAGATGCAAAATCACCTTAGCCACGGCTGATTAAAGCCATATACTTTCTTTCTTCTGCTCGCTGCCGCCGAACACAAGACGTTTCACGGCGTCCAGAGACACGTTTTGGATCTGAGCATTGTCCCCAGCGTCTTTACGAAATTCTTCGGCTCCGCTTTTTCCCCGGATGCCTGTTCCAGCTTTTGCAGCAATGCATCCATTTGCTTGGTTAGCGTTTCTATTGCTCCGCGCAATTGTTTGTTTTGGATTGATGTCAGTTCGAACAGCACTTTGAACATCGACATCTGCAATCTGATGAGAAGAGACGCTTCTTCGGGCAATGAAGACAGCATGGGTTCGAGGCGTGCGGAAACATCTTCGAGCTGTTGCTTAATTTCCCTAAAAAGAATCTTGTATATTTCTCTTAACATCAGTTTGTTACCGTATATGCATATTGTAACAAACGTACTTTTTGCGCCTATTTCCGAATAGACAATGAATGGAGGATGCTCGCCAAAATG
>JAZQPH010000272.1:0-2191 GCA_045628385.1 Succinivibrionaceae bacterium | reverse complement strand
TGGTGGTCGCGACAGTCGACGAAACAGGTATGCCGAGCCAGCGCTCCGTGCTTTTGAAAAAGTTCGATGAAAAGGGTTTCGTGTTTTTTACAAATTTCGGTTCCCGCAAGGCGCATGAAATCGAAGGCAATAACCGAGTCGGTCTGTCATTTCCTTGGTATTCATTGGAGCGCCAGGTGCATGTTCGCGGCTTTGCTTCGAAAATTCCCGTAGCTGATGTGGTCAAATATTTTTTGTCGCGTCCGAAAGAAAGCCAGATCGGAGCTTGGGTATCGCATCAGTCTTCCGTGATTTCCGCAAGAGACGTGCTTGAAAGCAAATTTGCCGAACTCAAAGCCAAGTTCTCCAAAGGCGAAGTTCCGGTTCCTTCGTTCTGGGGCGGCTATGCGGTTCTTCCCGAGACCATAGAGTTCTGGCAGGGCGGCAAAAACCGGCTTCATGACAGATTTTTGTACACCAAGGATGCCGCGGAAGCATCGGGATGGCGCATCGAGCGTCTTGCTCCGTAAAGGGCGGAGCGATTTGTCGCTCTTGCCTGTATAATAACTATGCTATTTTCCATAAATGCGCCGCATCGCGGCAATCAAAATCAACGAAGGTAATGTATGTCTGATAATATTCTCGGCGATCTTTTGGGCGGACTTATGGGCGGCAGCCAGCAAAGCGAAGAGACTCAGCAGAATCAGCCTGCCGAGCAGGCTCAGAACGGCGCCGACAACAACATTTTGAAGACCATCGTCGGAAAAATTCTTGATTCCGGCAATCTCATGGCTCTTACTTCCTCGCCTCTTTTCATCAAAGCAGCCGAAGCTCTCGGTTTTACGAAGCAGCAGGTCACCGCGGCCGCAGCCATGCTCGATCTCTATCTTTCGAAGCAGCAAGGCAAGAGCGGAACCGAAGTCGCGTCCGGACTCATAAAGGAACTCGGTTTCTCTCAGGATAAAGCAGGCAGCATGCTCAAAGACTTGGGTGGCAAGCTTCTTGACGGTTTCTTGAACGGCAAAAAGTAATTAATTTCCTGTTCGCGGGTCTCGTTTTTAGGCAACGAGCGGCGCTAGGAATATTTGAATAATAATGCCAAGGACTCTTGACTCATTGAGTCGCTGAGTTCTTGGCGCTTTTGTTTAAAAGGCTGAGTGTTTTTATAATTATTGATATGTTTGCTGTCATATAGATGCATTGAGGATTATTCATGAGCCAAGACAAAGTCGCATTGCTTAAAAATCCATATGGCGAAGTCGCTTATGAAAATTTCAAAAAAAATGGCAGGGCGTTTGTCGATAAAAGCTGGGCAATCAAAGAACTGGATGAAAATACATCTCTATATCCAGTTCTGCTTCGCCCGCGACGCTTCGGCAAAAGCACCTTCGTCCAGATGCTGAAATGCTTCTACGATATTTCATACAAAGACAGGTATGACGAGATCTTTGCCGGTTCGGATATTTATAATGAAAACTTGGAAACACATAATTCCTATCATGTGATTGCTTTTAACTTTTCCGGCGTGTCGGGTGACGATAAAGACTCTCTTGTCGAAAGTTTTATTGTGGCAGTCACACGAGGCATTTCCGACCTTAGGCACCGTTATCCAGATTTTGTTTTCAAACCTGCTGAAAGCGAAAAGAAAAATCCTTCAAGTTTTTTTAAATCATTTGTCAATTCCTATCAGGATTACTCGCCGTCAAAATCGCTATATGTGATGATTGACGAGTATGATAATTTTGCCAGCAGTGTTCTTTCAGAGGATTTGGGACTTTTTAAGAACATCACGAGCGCCGGCGGATTCCTCAAAGATTTTTATGCGGCGATAAAAGAAGGCGCGGAGACATGCATTGCCAGGACCTTTATTACGGGAGTTTCGTCGGTCTCTCTTGATTCTCTGACATCGGGATTCAATATTGCGCGCAATGTTACTTCTAAGGCCTGTTTTAACGCCTACGCAGGCTTTACCGAAGAAGAGCTTGCCGAACTGATACCAAAGCTTGTCGATACCCGCAAAATCGGTGCAAGCGTTGAAGAAATCATTGCCGGAATGAAACCTGTATACGATGGGTACTGTTTCAGCAAAAATGCATCTCATACAATGTTTAATTCATCAATGTGTCTTTACTATCTTGATGAGATTAAAGAAAATGGCCGCATCCTGCCTCCTGAAAAGCATATGGATCGCGCATCCGACCATGACGGCAAT
>JAZQPH010000271.1:0-2710 GCA_045628385.1 Succinivibrionaceae bacterium | reverse complement strand
GGCTATAGATGTTACACCACATAGTGCGCATGCGCACTATGTGGTGTAACATCTATAGCCGTTATCTGAATCGAAAGCCATAATGCCATAAAGATGGTGTGGTGTGGAGAAATTATTATTCGAGCGTCACCCACATTGCAGGACGGATGCCGATTTCATCCTTTGTCACGATGGCATAGCCTTTCATGTTCAACGATCCGTCCGCCTCGACGACCACGCAGCTTCGCACCCATGCGCCCTTGGTTCTGGTCCACCATGGAATCGCCTTGAGGTTTTCCGACGTATCGCATTCGGCGCCGCACTTAGAACCGACGATGCCGCTGTCAAGTGCTGCATCGGGAGTTGGCGCGGCTTTCATGAAACCTCCGTCCTTTAAATAAACCTTTGCTTCCTCGGCGCTCAGCAAAAAAACAAAATCTTTGGTCGAAGGCTGATTTGGAATGCCGTTCGTCTCATCTCCTTGATTGGATACATCGGTTAAAACGATTTTCGCCCTTTCTTTCTGACTAAAGGCACTAATCAGAAAATAATGAGCCAGCCAGGCCCTGGCCGTCGAATGTTCCCAATCGGCTACGGCAAATTTTTCATTGAATGGCAGAATATCCAAAGAGTAACGGCTAACGAGCAACGCCTTGGAATCTTTTTTGTCGGCGACGAGCCATACGATTGGTTCTTTTCCGTCATCGCCTAAACTGTCTTGCTCAAACGATCCGAAAGTCGCATATTGTCCGACCGCAATATCTTTCGAGAGCGGTTTGACGTCTGCAATCCGTTTGTCCCAATCTGATCCGTGAGACGCTTCTTCATCTGCGGAAGAGGCCGTTACGCAAACAAAAAAGGCAACGAAAGCAGCACCCAGCGCCGAGAACGGCCGTCTAGCCCAGAATTGTGACAATGATGAATCCATGAACATATACCTGCAAATAAAACTGTCGCAGCCCTACTTGCAAACGCAAGACAAAATTACTTCTAAGACGCAACTAAAATTGCAACAGGAAACCATACAGCATTCAGTGCGTGTTCGGCATAACCAAAACAAAAAAGAGCGGAATAGCCCGCTCCGATTAAAAGTCAAATGATTTTGATTATTGATGATCGATTACTGCTTGTCAAATTGATTCAACAGTTCTACAACTGGCACGCAAGCGTCATCGCTACACTGGGTGACACCCATTACCAGTTCCTTGTCGGATTCTGCATACCTGAAAAACATACTTGCGCCATCGCAATCGACGGCCATCATAGAATCATTCAATTCAAACGGATCTTCGCACTTTAAACCGGACTTTGCAATGATCAGTCCAACAACCTCAGCCGCCTGATCGTTAGTATCAGGTTTTCCGAGAGTTTTCATTTCAACAACAACGCCGTTCTGGTGCTGAAACTTAGCACTGTCACCATCCTGGCTAACTACAGTCCATCCTTCCAAACCTGCCGCGGTTGCTGCTGCACAGGAAAATGCCAAAACAGAAATCAACATTTTTTTCATGATTTGTTCCTTATGATGATTATCGAAGAAATACTCCACACTTGTTCCGAATTTACCATTAACGGACCAAAGTAACAATAACTACTGTTTTGCCCCAGTTTTGATCTTGCTGCAAATGCCCCCAATAAACGTTAAGAAAGCAATTTTACCAATCTAAAAAACGCGGCAGACCAAAACAGATATTATCGGATCAAGGTGCTTGACTAGGCATAAAAAACGGAATGGGAGTCCCCATTCCGTCTATAGATTAATTCAAAATTATCTACAAATTACTGCTTAGTAGCTTCATTAAGAAGATCTACAACTGGAGCACAAGCATCTTCTTTGCACTGGGTGTAGCCCATAACAAATTCCTTATCGGATTCAGCATATCTGAAGAAGAAACTAGCTACGTCGCAATCAACAGCCACGATCTGATCGTTTACTTCGTATGGTTCGCCGCACTTAAGTCCAGACTCGCCAATGATTTTCTGAACTGCTTGGCCTGCTTCAGCTTCGGTGTCAACCTTGCCGAGAAGAGTCATGTCAACAGCAACTCCGTTCTCGTGCTGGAACTTGGCGTTGTCGCCTTCCTGGCTAACCAAAGTCCAGCCATCCATGCCAGCTGCGCCTGCAACTGCGCAAGAGAAAGCCATTACAGAAGCGATAAGTGCCTTTTTCATAATATATTTTCCTTTTAATGAAGGGAACGTTCTAAAAACATCAGCGATACTATCGCCAAAAATTGAATTTGTGTAGAAAAATATCTTGTATAGCAGAATATTTTTGTGATTCAGCTCACATAAAGCATAGAGCCCACGCATGAAGATCAGGTCTGCGGCGCGAAACACTGTGCATTTTTTTGAAAAATCCTGCCATCCCTTGTTTCCGATCGTGTTTTCATACTGATCCGCCGTTTTTGCTCATTAACTGCCTAATGTTTTAATTTGAAGTCCTGCGTCTAGTAAATCGTTCCCTGAACGAAAAGATTGGCTACTGCTCCTATGTTCTGCCCGAGCATCCCGTCCAGATAACGCTTCACGTTGCACAGCGCCACGTTTTCGTTCCTGCTCGGTTTTCTGAATTTGGGCTCAAGCATCCTTATCGCATTGAGTGAAATTCTCGACAGTGCCTCGCAGTTGCGCAGGTAGTGTCGGTTCTTTATCTGCATGCGGTCTTGGCGAAATCCATGTCCAGACACCAATGCAGCTTGTTTTCTATGTGCCAGTGTTCTCTTATCGC
>JAZQPH010000270.1:0-9669 GCA_045628385.1 Succinivibrionaceae bacterium | reverse complement strand
TTTTCTATTGCGGATTTGTTGAGGCATTTTGCTTTCTTTCCGTTTCCCTCTTTCGTGACGAGAGCATTCCATTGCCTTGCGCCTGTTTTTATTTCGGAATTGTTCTTTACCGCGTTTTCCGCCATTTCGGTGTCTTTTTCGTGAACGGCAATGTCGCGGTTATATCTGTCTTGCGAAAAAGTAACTATGAGAGAGCAATTTATGCAGTCTTTTCCGTTTGCGGACCATTTTTCGAAATTGTCGATTTTCTTATATCTGAATCCGTCATTTGACGTTTCGATATAACCCGAAGGGTCGAGTATTTTTTCAATCGTTTTTGAATCGAGATTGCTTATTTTCTGGGCCACTATGAAGCCCAATCCGTTATCCTGCAGCATCCTGAGATTGCTCTCGGAATTGAGCCCCCTGTCGGCGACGACGACGGCGTTTTTCACGCCGTATTTCTGCATCATCCGCCTGACGGAAGGCTCCATCTCGGAGACTTCCGCGCAGTTGCCGGGATAAAGCCTGTAATCTATCGGAAAGCCTGCTTCGTCGATGACCAGCGCGACGGAAACGAGCGGCAAATCGAAGCGGTGCTCTTTGGACATTCCGCGCATTCTGAGAAAACATATTTTTTTAAGTTCTTTCGACAATTCTTCGGGAAAAGCTCCGATGTCGTATATTTTGTTTCCGTCCGCGTCAGTCTGCTCTATTGCGTTATTTTCGGAAACAATTCCTTCGGTTTTCGCTTTTTCATAAAGTTTCGCAATTTCTTCGTTCGCGTTTTCGCGAAGATAAAGTTTTTCTTCGTCGGTGAGCGCCGTTTCGAAATACACGTTCGTCACGTCATAAAAAATCATCGAACGGGAATTGCGTTCGCAGCAAGAATCTATTTTCTTGTTTATCCATTTCAGTATTTCGTCTTTTCCTTCGTCCAGGAAATCGTATGCCGAATAAAGATTGTCGAGCGTTATGTCTTCCATGCGCGTTCCCATATATTTTTCGGTATTCGCGTGGGAACTGTTAATCGATTTTGGATCCAATATTTTTATGAACGAAAGAAACAAAGAAGCGTCCGCGAGGCTGAATTGATATTTCGTGTCTTTCTGCAAATAGGAAAGCTTGTATTCCAGATTTAAATATTCGTCGGATATCTTTCTCAGAAGCATCATCGCGTAATTAAGGCAGGGATAATCATGCGCCGATTCCTGCGCTCCGGAAGTCACGGCTTTATGAACTTCGGTTGCTATATTTTTCGCGATAAGTTTCGACTGGGCTTCCCGTTTTAATCTCGGCTCGGCATATTGCGCTTTTAATTCTTCGAGCGCGTTGGGATTCTCTTCGAGCATGTCTTCGAGATATCCCAGTTTCTGAACGATTCTGCTTCTGGGTTTGCCTTCTTCGTTTCTGTAGGATTCTTTGATGTAAACCTTATGCCTGCTGCCGCTTTTAATAACTTCTACGTTCATAAACAATTATCCCGAGCATATATACGTTATTATAAAATATACTACCGCCGACTACAAGCAATAATTGTTAAATCGGGCAAAAATATAGGAGCCGCAAGGGCTCCCATGCGATTTTGGTTACTTCAAAGTCCTAAACTCGGGGCAACAACCCATAATTCCTCAGTATCCGAATGTTTAAAATTTGAAGATAAGGCCGCGTTGTTGCGGCCTTTTTTTTTCTTCGGGTCTATTTGATACAATCAAATGGGCGCAAAGATGCGGTTTGATGAAATGCCAAGAGGATGTGATGCAGGTGAATGCTATCGATTTGATGCTAAAGGCGTCAGGCAGTCCCGAATATGCAATCGGTCATGCACGGCTGCGTTTTCCTTCTTTGATTGGCATTTCGTCTTTTAGATCATCCGATGCCGCCGAGCGCGGTGATGCTGGCTTGACAATTACCGTGCCCGCGTCAAATGCGTCATCCGAAAACAAGAATCTTTCAGCAGCGTTGATATCTGCCGAACTTCGGGCCGCCGAAGAGCTCGGCGGAGATCAAGCTCCAATCGGCGTTGGCTACGGAACTTTTGATGATTCCGAAGTTGCTCAGAAAAAAGATTTCGGCACCGATGAAGCAAAGTCCTATCAATCATCTTCTCTTGCAGGCAGAATGCGCGCGATTTTTGCATCCGACGATCCCGCGAATAATCATGAAGCTCCGAAAAAGTTTTCCCGGTCCGGAGGTTTCAGACCGCAAGATTTTCTTGCCTCCGTCGAAAAATCTGGTTTGTCATCTTGTTTTGCATCGCCTGCGGCACCTGTCTTCGAGCCTTCGCGTGCTTCTATCGCCGGAATTTTTGATGATAAAAGCATGGCGCGCGCCGAAAGCGCGCAAACGGCCGCGCAAGAATCTTTGCGAAGCGCCCCCTCGGGCGTTATGCCGTGCGTCCTGATGTTCGGTGAAATGCCGTTTTGGTCGTCGGATCTTGAACTTGCTCTGGGCGGCGTCAAATTGGTTTCGCCAGGGGCCAATCAAGACTGCAAGCATGCAGTCGCCGCGATAGTTTTGGGAAATGGCGAGGCGTCGCCTGAGTGCGAACTTCCGATAATCAAAGCTGCGGGAAAAAAGTCGCTGTGGAAAGCGCTGATAGCGCAGGGGCTCGTGCGAAGACCTAAGAGATGATGCAAATGACTCAAATATCGGCGATCGATGTCGATGTTTCGATGGCAGATGACGTGCTGTTCATTGAAACGAACTCGCGGGCTCTTCCTTGGTCAAGAGCCATGGTCGAAGATGCTTTCGAAGGGATGGGGCGCGTGCTCGGCATTAAAGCCGAAGGTCGTCTTGTCGGATATCTTTCATACCGCGTGACGTTTGACGAAGCCGAAGTCATGAACATCGCGGTGCTTCCCGAATTCAGGCGGCGGGGACTTGCCGCGTCGATGATGAATGCATACCATGAAAAGGCGAGGACTTCTGGAGCTGCGTCTTCTTTTTTGGAAGTCCGCGCGTCAAACGTTTCTGCGCTTGGACTTTATGAAAAACTCGGGTACGTCCGCGCGGGAACACGAAAGAACTATTATCCTCTGCCCGGAGGCGGGCGCGAAGACGCCATTGTGATGCAAAGGAACCTGACGGATGCGTAAGTATATTTTCTCGGTGCTTTTGGCATTGTCCGCACAAGCCATGTCCGAGGGCATGTGGTGGTACGTAAATGAGTCGGGTGAAACCGTATTTACGACCAAACCCGTGCCTGGGGCGCAGCCCGTCGGAAAAAGTGCAACGGTTTCTAAAACGGATGAATCAGAAGATCTGGGCATGGAATTTTCTCGCGAAGCCAACGGAGATTCTCGCGATTCGGACGAAGCTCCAGCGGTATTTGATAATGCAAGTCTTGCGTCCTATGCGGGCGATGACGGCAGCGACGAAGACGATGACAAGCCGATAGTCTTTGATAACTCCAGTTTGGCGGGATATCCCGGCATGGAGGAGTCAAAAGAAGACAATTCGCCCGTGATTTTTGATGCGGACTCTCTTGCAAGCTATGGGTATGACGCAACTCCAGAGGACGGAGAAGGTCCTTCGGCCGTCATAAGGCAGACCGCGGGCGGCGTAATAGAATCCGATCCTGGCGCGCCTGTCGTAATCGACAATGAAACCATGAAAAAGCTCGATATCGGCGCCGAAAAGGCGGCTAGACCCGTAGAAATCGAGAATCAGCATACCGTGGTTGATGCCCAGTCGCTAAAAGGCGGCAACGGCCGCAAATACGTTCAGGGATCGAAAAGCTATGTCCGCAGCACGACGCGATACGGCAATCCCGACGTCATCGTGAACATGTCCGAGCGTCCGTTTGATCCTTCCATGATGCAGCAGGACAACTGATCCAATGAACATCCTCACCTGGAGAGCATTTATTTCGGGCTCTGTTCTGTATGCAAGCATCTTGGTCGCAGCTTGCCTTTCGGCATCCGAAACGGCGCAAGCCAAATCCTATTGGTATGTCGATTCAGAAGGCGTAACGCACTTTACCGATCTGACCGAAGATGCGGGCGAAGGCTATAAAGTTAGCGAAATAGACGAAGAAGACGGACACAAAGAAGACGTCTATCTTGATTACGACAGCGCCACTCAGGAAGTGACGGTCAGGCTGTCGGAACATTTGTTTTCGCCCGTTTCCGTCATCATCAAAGCATCCAATCCCGACGTTCTCGACACCGATATCGATTTTGAATCGATAATCACGCTGGAGCCGGGAGAAACCAAAAGAATCGGTCGGGTTTTTGCATTCAACGGCGATTGCGACATCGACTATGACGTGTTTGTCGGTCGTCCTACGGCCATTGAAAATATCAATTCGGACGAGTTTCTCATACCGTTTACCGGCAGGTATCGCGTGACGCAGGCAAATGGCGGCAATTTCTCTCACCGAGGACCGAAGAATTTTTATTCCATAGACGTATCGATGCCGATCGGCACGCCGATTTATGCCGCAAAGGACGGCGTCGTCGTCGATATGCGCATGAATTCCACCATGTCGGGAAACACGCCTGCTGCAAGAGGCGGGGCGAACTATATCCGCATCAGGCATGCGGACGGTTCCATGACCGTGTATGTGCATCTAAAAGCCAATTCTCAGGTCATAAGGCCCGGGCAGAAAGTTCGCATGGGCGAAAAGATTGCAGAGTCGGGAAACACGGGATATACGACAGGTCCGCATCTTCATTTTGCCGTGCATCACAACAACGGCGCAGCCATTGTCTCGATTCCGTTTACTTTTGTCGGCGGCATAAGACCGGTGCAGGGCATGACGCTCGGAAGATAGCGGATGCCTAATTTGGCTCGTTTCGGCGGATCGGCTTATCCTTGATGCTGCGTTTTGTTCCGTTGCGTCGATAGTCGCAGAATGCCAGAAAAACTAGTATAGTAATGGCAATAGAGTGTTTCGGCAAAGGGCTGCGTTATGAGCGATCTTAAAGTCAAACTGTTTAATAATCCGTACGGACGAGTCAGTTATGAAACCTTCGGATCCAAAAGACTGGCCATTGCCGACAAAAGCGGATTCATAAAATATCTGGATGACGAATGCTTGACTGCTTATCCCGTGTTGCTTCGTCCAAGGCGTTTTGGCAAAAGCACCTTTGTCCAGATGCTCAAATGCTTCTACGATATCTCATATAAATCAAGATATGAAGAAATCTTCTCAGGCACGGATATATACAACGAAAACCTCGAAAGCCGCAACTCCTATCATGTGCTGACTTTTAATTTTTCTGGCGTATCGGGGGAGGATAAAGACTCGCTCATTGACAGTTTTATCGTCGCACTCAAGGGTGGAATGGGTGATTTTAGGAAAAGATATCCTGGTTTTGTTTTTGAACCGACCGAAAGCGAAAAGAAAAATCCTGCAAGTTTTTTTAAATCTTTCCTTTACTCCTACAACGAATACTCATCCTCTCATTCGCTTTATGTGATGGTTGACGAATATGACAATTTTGCCAACAACGTTCTATCGCATGATTTGGGATTGTTTCAGGCCATTACGGGTTCTGGAGGATTCTTAAAAGATTTTTATGCGGCCATGAAAGAAGGCGCGGAGACCTGCATTGCGAAAATCTTCATAACAGGAGTATCCTCGGTGTCTCTTGATTCGCTGACGTCGGGATTCAATATCGCGCGCAATATTACATCGCGCCCGAGTTTCAACTCCTATGCGGGGTTTACGGAAACAGAACTTGCGGCGCTGATACCGAAACTTGTCGACACTAAAAAGCTCGGCGCGAGCGTTGAAGAAATCATTGCCAGAATGAAACCCGTCTATGACGGATATTGCTTTAGCAAAAATGCATCTCATACCATGTTCAATTCGTCGATGTGTCTTTATTATCTTGACGAAATCAGCGTGAACGAAAGTTTTTTGCCTCCAGAAGATTGCATGGATCCCGCATCCGATCATGACGGATATAAACTAAAGCAACTTTTCGAAATTGCCGAAGATGGGCTTGCCGATGAAATCATCGAAACCTATCTGAGCGGCGACAGCTTTTTCATCAAAACCATCGCCGAAAACATCAATTTAAACAAAGCTGCGAAATACAAGCGCGATCAGTTTCTGTCCATGCTTTATTACATGGGCTACCTGACCATCGATAAGGATGCTTCGGACAGTTCATCGGTAGCTCTTAAAATCCCCAATTTGTTTATGTCGAAGCTGTTTGCGGGATGTATCGCGGAGTTGCGCTTGAATGCAAGTCCCGCATTCAGCGACTATGAGCTCGACATAACGCCGCTTTGTGATGTTCAGGACGATATATCGGCGTTTGCCGCCTCCTGTACAGAATTTATGAGCGGCGTATGCACAAATCAAGTACTCAGCCATATGAGCGAAATGGCGCTTAATCTTGCTCTTTACACAAAAATCCGGTCCATCAGAGATGTCTTTGTCGAGATGCAGAAGTCTTTGCAAGTCGAAGGCGATGGCGAAAGGTTTGCAGATTTGGTGATTACGGTCAATAAGGGAAAAAGCAGCGAATGCTCATACATCATTGAGCTCAAATATATGCAGAAGAGCCAATATTCGGAACAACAATTGGCGAACCTTATCGAAAAAGCCTCTCTTCAGGTTCTAAAATATAAATCAGCCCGCGATTTTGCCCATAGCCAGGTTAAAGCTTTTGTCATGGTTTTTGCAGGTCCTGGCTGCGTGTATTGCAAGATGCAATAGAAGCGCGTGAAAAAGCGAGGGGCTCAGCCTTGCCGGGCTACAATCTTCAGCGCGGCGGTTGAATTTTAAAATTTCCGATCCTTTGCGAGCGTTGGTCTTGAAAATAACGAAAACCGCACATGCGGACCGAGCCTGCGTGTCGCATTCTCTTTCCGAGCCGCTGCACTTATATATTCCGTAATTTTAGTTATTGGTGCGCTCTTGCTCCTTTTGGGGGCATTGGGCGCAAAAGTTTCGTTTTGTTACCTGCGTCAAATCTTGTAAAATATCATCGTGTTTGTGTCTACGGAATTGCTAGCGCATTCCGGGCATATTTCAAAGCGGGCATCCGCCCGCGTTTTAATGGCAATCCTATTAGGAAACAATAATGTTAATAGCAATACCGAGAGAAAGCCTGGCCGGCGAAACGAGAGTGGCAGCCACTCCCGCAACGGTCGCGCAGCTGATGAAACTCGGATTCGATGTGGCAGTGGAGAGCGGCGCGGGCCAGCTCGCAAACTTCTCCGATGAAGCCTACGTCGAGGCCGGCGCAGCCATCATCAAAACTGCCGACGTCTGGAATGCACCGCTGATTTACAAGGTCAATGCGCCTAGCGACGCTGAAATTGCCAAGCTCAAGGCTGGCACGACGCTCGTAAGCTACATGTGGCCGAAGCAGAATCCCGAACTCGTCGAGAAGCTTGCCGCACGCAAGGTAACGGCGATGGCAATGGACATGGTGCCGCGTATTTCCCGCGCGCAGTCCATGGACGCTCTTTCCTCCATGGCAAATATTTCCGGCTACCGTGCCGTAATCGAAGCCGCTCACGCGTTCGGCCGTTTCTTTACCGGCCAGATCACCGCAGCGGGCAAGGTTCCACCTGCAAAAGTACTCGTTATCGGCGCAGGCGTTGCGGGTCTTGCCGCAATCGGCACCGCTCACTCTCTGGGCGCCGTGGTTCGCGCGTTCGATACCCGTCTTGAAGTTGCCGAGCAGATCGCTTCCATGGGCGGCGAGTTCCTGAAGCTCAACTTCAAGGACAAAGAAGACGGTTCGTCTTCCGACGGTTATGCCAAGGTGATGAGCGAAGAGTTCATCAAGGCTGAAATGGAACTCTTTGCGCAACAGTGCAAGGAAGTCGATATCATCATCACTACCGCTGCAATTCCTGGTCGTCCTGCCCCTCGTCTCATTTCCAAGGAAATGATCGCCACGATGAAGAACGGCTCCGTAATCGTCGATCTTGCAGCCGCAACGGGCGGCAACTGCGAAGGCACCGAAGCAGGCAAGGTTGTGGTAACCCCTAACGGCGTTCGCATGATCGGCTACACCGATCTCGCTGCCCGCCTGCCGGCACAGTCTTCCCAGCTTTATTCGACCAATCTCGTAAATCTTTCCAAGCTTTTGTGCAAAGAAAAAGACGGCAACATCAACGTAGATTTTGAAGATGTCGTGCTTCGCACCATGACTGTCGTAAAGGAAGGCGATGTAACATTCCCGCCTCCGCAGATCAGCGTGTCGGCAGCCCCTGCGCAAAAGGCCGCGGAACCTGCAGCTCCAGCAAAGCAGGAAGAAAAGAAGGCAAATCCTGCCGTCAAGTTCGCGATCGGCGCGGCGTTAATCGCTCTTTTTGCGATCATCGCTCACTTCTCGCCTGCTGAGTTCCTCTCGCACTTTACCGTATTCGCGCTTGCATGCGTTGTCGGATACTACGTCGTATGGAACGTAACTCACTCTCTGCACACTCCGCTCATGTCCGTAACCAATGCGGTCTCGGGCATCATCGTCGTGGGCTCCGTGCTCCAGATGTTCAGCGGCAGCGTTTGGGTTCAGATCATCTCGTTCATTGCCATCACCATCGCTTCGATCAATATCTTCGGCGGTTTTACGGTGACCCAGCGCATGCTCAAGATGTTCAAGAAGGACAAATAGGAGATTAGCGAAAAATGTCACAAGGTTTGGTAACTGCGGCGTACATCGTTTCCGCAATCCTGTTTATCCTCGCTCTTGCGGGTCTTTCCAAGCAGGAAACCGCCAAGATGGGCAACGCATCAGGCGTGGTCGGCATGATCATCGCTCTCATCGCGACCATCTTCGGACCTGAATTCACCTGGGCCGGTTTCGGCATCATCGTTGCGGCCATGGTCGTAGGCGGCGCAATCGGCGTTCGTCTCGCGCTCAAGGTTGAAATGACCGGCATGCCTGAACTCATTGCAATGCTTCACAGCTTCGTGGGCATGGCGGCGGTTCTCGTCGGTTTCTGCACATTCATCGGCATGGCTACCCCTGCTGATGAAGAACCTTCCGATTTGCAGCAAGTCATGACTTCGTGCGCGACGCTCGCCGACAAGACGGGCGCCGACAGGGATAAGCTTTGCTTTGCAGCTCTTGAGCAGTTCAAGCTCAAGGCTCAGGAAAAGATCGAAAAGGCCGTTGCTGTTCCTGCAAGCGCCGAAGAAAAGGCTGCGGCTGAAGCCAAGGCGATCGATGCAGAACGCACTGAAATCGTCGAACTCGTTGAAATTTTCCTCGGCATTTTCATCGGTGCCGTTACTTTCACGGGTTCCATCATCGCATTCGGCAAGCTCCGCGGATTTATTAAGTCCAAGGCTCTCTGCCTGCCGTTCAAGCACTACTGGAATCTCGCAGCGATTCTCGCATCTGCCGCGCTGTTTTGGGTATTCATGTCGGCTGGCGCCGTGCCTTCGGCGGCAATCCCGCTCGTCATCATGACCCTCATCGCTTTTGCCTTTGGCGTGCATCTTGTCATGTCTATCGGCGGCGCCGACATGCCAGTCGTTATTTCGATGCTGAACTCGTACTCCGGTTGGGCTGCGGCCGCTGCTGGCTTCATGCTTAGCAATGACCTTCTCATCGTAACCGGCGCTCTTGTTGGTTCTTCCGGCGCAATCCTGTCTTACATCATGTGTAAGGCAATGAACCGCTCGTTCATCTCCGTTATCGCCGGCGGCTTCGGCAATGCTCCTGCGGCTGCCGATGACGAGCCTCAGGGCGAAATTCGCGAACTTAAGGC
>JAZQPH010000269.1:0-2872 GCA_045628385.1 Succinivibrionaceae bacterium | reverse complement strand
GAAAGAACCGCATTCTTCCGGGCGATTCTCTCGTCAAGGCAATGATGCAGCTTCAGAAATTGCAGGCTACGAAACCAGCCGGTCGCGGAGTTTGGATAACAAAAGAGATCCCTAAGAAAACTAGAGATCTCTTCGATTTGTACGGTATCCAATATCCCAAGAAGTTAATCAAAAATTAGTAACTCGCGTCCCGGGAGTTTGGGATTCAAAACAGGTGAAAAAATTTTTCTTATAGCTTGGACGAAGCTTCTTCAAGAGGCACGCCGTTGACTTTGCATTCATCGAGAGTGTTGCAGATCACTTCAATTTTATAGGTGTCGCCTTCGCTCGGGTCAAGTTTGGCAACAATCGTCTTGAAGCTGTCAACGCCGAATTCTTCAGGAATTTTGTCGAACACGGCCTTATCGGCGGTAAGCAACAATTGAGCTTTGATAAGAGGCAAAATCTCGTCAAATTTCGTAGTCGGCTTGTTGCCTGACAGGGACGCCATGGCATTCAGAGCGATTGGCTTGCCGTCTAATTTAAAGCTCAAAGAAGCCGACACCTTGAAATTCTCGCCAAGGAGCAGAAGAGCGGACTCGGATTTTTTGGAATCGCCGAAGCAGACGATCAGTTCGTCAAGCGATACGAGATCAAATGCGTTGCCTTTAATGCCGCAGACATTATTCATGACTGAAGAAAGATTTATGTTTTCGGAGACGATGGAGAACGCAAAATCCGACATATTGATCTTGCCGCCCGCTGCGCTCTTGACGGACGATTCAATACCGAAAGTGCACAGCCCAGCATCGGTGCACTCAATGCCGAACAGCTTATTGAGGTCGGTCATGACAAACAGCGGCTTGTCGCTGTCTTTTGCAAAGACCTTCAATTCAGGAGATGACACGGTCAGGGCGCTTGATGCGAACTTAGGATCGGCGAACTTATTCTCATAAGTAAGTTTGCCTCCTGTCCAGGCATACTTGTGGACGTTTTCGATCCAACCAAAAGTAGTCTCGTCTTCTCGTGCCAATTTTTCCCCTGCCGGAACATCGATGACGACATTTGCTTTTCTGAACAGTTTGTAATTATCGGCAATATAATGAGCTATAGAGCCGAGCGCGGCATCGGAGGTATCTTCGACGCTTCCGTCAGCCACGGCCGCATCTTGACCTTGAATAACCCATTCGATTGCATCCTCGGATGTGTGTTTTGGCTCAATGACGATTGTTTTGCCGGTTTTCGACTTTGCCGTAATCACGCCGCTTTTAACTTCGATTGATTCGACATATTTTGATTCATTTTCATCCGGTGCCTGGGAGAGATCCCAGCCGCGGCCTCCAAAATCGGTGGCTTTTTTGCCGGTCGTGCAGCGGTCGATGGCTTCAAATCCCTGATCGAACAAACACAGTTCAATCATCTGCTTGACGCCCCATGTCGCATCGATTAGTTCTTTTTCGGCCGATGATGGATGTTTTGCATAAGCCGCTCCGCAAGAAAGCGCGCCCGCCAAAGATGCGGAAACCAAACCTGCGATTATTTTTTTATTCATTGCTGTGTCCTCTAAAAATTGTTGTGTCCTCTAAAAAAAATTTTATGCCTAAAGTTCTTCTATTTGTCAACAGCATGCAAGACAAATTGTGCCGTCAGACGATGATTTTAGATCTTGACCCGAGTTACGAAGCCGCGGCGTGATATAAGACCATGCAAGAAAATTTTTCAGCGGTCCCGCCAGCGTGCCGGCAAAAAGCTCAAACCGAGCTTATGCCAGCACACTTTATTTCTGGCACAGGCCAACGCCAAGGCACGTCGATTTTTCATCAACAATCCATTCGACCGCAGCGTTGTCTCTCATCTTCGGCACATAAATTATTGTTTCGCCCTTAAGCGCTCCGTTTTTTTTGGCTTTGGCCGTAATTACGCCGTTTCGGACTTCGACTGATTCGACATATTTTGATTCGTAATATTGGGGCTCATGGCTTAGATCCCAACCGAACGAATTTTCAAATTGTTTGGCGCTATTGCCTGTCGAGCAGCGTTCGACGTTTTCGAGTCCCTGATCAAATATGCACAGTTCGACCTGCTGTTTTACGGAAGATGCCATGGAGTGCACCTCAGAAAACATGGCAGCGGCTTTAGCCGAGAAAAAAGGCGCAAACGAGTCCTTCGAAGATTTGCCGTTAAGATTGCATTCAATGCTGCGGCAGAACAGTTTAACCGAATACCGATCCCCTGCATTCTGATCCACGTTTTCCAAAAATGCCGTTAATAATTTTCTTTGACGTTCTGGAAGAACCGACAAAAAATCTTTATCGACTTTGAGAAAAGCCAAGGTCTGCGAGCGGGACAAAACGTATTTTCCGTTGTCCGACGGTTTGTTCTCCGAAAAATCGGTCTTCCACGAAAAATCCAGGACTTTTCCGTCCACTTCGATATCCGCTTTCGCCGTCAAAGAAAAGTCCGAACCTATGAGGTACGCGGCGCTCTTGGCTTTTGATGAATGTCGGAGGCAATCGGCCAAATCGGAAAATGTCATGAGATCGGGCTCTGCGCCGTCGCGGCATATTTCCTTCATAAAATATTTGAGGTTCAGATTGTCGGCGCTGATCTTTAGCTCGGTGCCGCGAGACTCATAGGTTTTATCTTTCAGCGGATCAAGCACGGATAATTTTTCAAAATCCGCAGCGGCATCCGCCGCGCACAATGCATTTTCGCCGCATTTAAGAGAGGCACGCACTCCGAATTTTTTCAGCTGGACAAAATTGATATCGCCCGATGCCAGCTTGGCCGAGGGTATTTTGATTTCAAATTTATTGCCTGTTTCTTTGGCAAAAGAATAAGAGACGGAAATCGCTTCCCACTCAAGATTTAGCCCGGTGGACAATTCCTGACG
>JAZQPH010000268.1:0-2820 GCA_045628385.1 Succinivibrionaceae bacterium | reverse complement strand
TCGATATCCCTTATCCGAAGAAATTAGTCAAAAATTAGTGACTAGAATCTCGGGAGTTTGGGATTAATTTAACCGCAATGAAAATAAAAAAGCGGTCTTAGAGACCGCTTTAGGTTTAATAGTTTATCGGCAAACTGCTTGTTAATTTATGACGTTCTTTTTGCCGTAGTTATAACCAGGGAAGATTTTTTTTACTGCCTCAGAGTTTTTTAAGATCTTCATGGTTGCCTGCCATTCGTTAAAATTGGAGACTTCAATTTTGTAAATGTCAGTATTTCCGATGCGCTCGGCCTGAATTCCGTCAGGCATGCAGTTGCTTGTATTGGCATTGCACACATAACGAATTTCGGAGGTGATTGCGTAGGTGCGGGCATCTTTGTCATCAGATACTATCAAGGCAATGTTGCTTCCGTCATTGCCGCTCGCATTGACGGCTTGGAATTCTCCCAAATCAGCAATTACTTCGGCATTTGCAGAGTCTTCGCTGTTGGTAACATTTTTTACAGCCTCATCTTTGGCTTCTATCGCAAAGTTTTCATAAACTGTAACTTTCTGGCCGTTCATTTCAATCTTTAAGTTTTCATCGGCAATAGCTGCGGTACTCAGGGCTGCAACTGTTAATCCCAAAAGTAGTGATTTATTAGACATATGTTCTCCTTATAAATCGTAGCCAAATACCATGAAGCCAAAAGATAACGGTCTGGTTGATAAATCCAATTTGTTCTTGGTGATTACATCAATTGTCCAGACGTCAGAATTTTTTGCCTGTTCTTGATAGAAAGCGTGGCTTAGGAGCAAAGCACCCTGTTCCATTGTTGTGCTGTAGCTGTTTAAATGCTTAAGAATGCTATGAGTTCCGTAAGGTGATGTCAATTCAATTTGGGTGTTGCTGAGCGCATAAAATCTGCATTCCGTGTCGGCCGATGAGTACGATGTCGCGGAATAATCGTTCGCGCTTTCAGAATCCGCTTTGAAGGTCATGCCGTTAACTACCAATGCAACGTCCTCAATTTGCATATTTGGATGCGCTTGATCGTTGTTATCGGTCAATCCGGACAAATTAAACTGGCAGCGATAGCGGTTGTAGCCGCTTTCTTCGGTTACGCGTATGCAGGATCCTACGTCGGATGTCGTTACCTCGACAAAATCGTCAATGTTGGCTCTGCGGACGCATTCGGCGTCTTTGCTGCAATTTTCGGCAATGTCGACGGCTACGGCCGCATCCGGGACGCCAAATCCATATTTGTTGTTGAATTTGTAGCCAGCATGGTTAGTAATCCAGCCGTCATGATTTTTGACAGTCCTTGAACCAAGCGTCGTCGTAACGCTCGTGTCCGCATCCATGTCGGGCATTTTATGATTCTGCGCGGATTTAATCATGATATATTTTGTCTGAAGCGTCGATAGCTCAGGGTTGACGCTTTTGACTATAGCCGCGATGCCGGAAAGTTCAGGAGCAGCTGATGACGTGCCGTTCATTCTGCTTGAGTACTTGCATGAATCGTATTGCTTATTGTCGCTCGTAGGACTTGAATCGTAACCTATTTGGCAGCCCGTGCGGTCGGTTGTTACGATTTTAGGACTGTCGCCGCCAAAAGCGCTAAGCAAAAGATTGGAACCCGTGGAACCGTACTCCGTATGCCCGCCGTTGGAATTCATGGCTCCCGCGGTAATAACAAACGGACTTTCATAGAAAGAATCTTTAAAGTTTTCGAAACAGTCGACAGTGCCAGTGGAATGTTCAGGCGTTCTGCATTCGCCGGTCGGTTCTGTTATGCCGGTTGGGTAATAAACATCATTGTATTCATTTCCCATTGATCTGACGATAACGACCTTTCTTTTGGCCAATTCGTAAATTTGATTCCATTCGTATTCATAAGGTTTGCTGATGTACAGACCATTGATGGCTCCGTAACTTCCGTTTACGACATGGACCGTATCCAAGGCGAGCACTTTTTCGTAGTAAAAGCTTTCTGATTTTTTATTTTGAGGATGCAAAAAATTATAACCGACCAATTTGGCGTCAAAAGCCAAGCCTCGTCCGCCTAAATCGTTTTTGGCGGCCGCAATGATTCCCGAAACTGCCGTTCCGTGACCATTCTTGTTAAGAGTAGCATCGCTTGAATCAAAGGACGGATCGGATGATCCCGTGGCGCCATTGAATGATAATCCTGGGAGCACATTAGGACTTAAGTCTTCATGCGCGATTTCCATGTCTTCGTCTATTACCGCAATAACTATGTTTTTGCCGGTGTAACCCTGAACCCATGCAGGCATGGCATTTAAATCAACTCCGGCTTTGATATCAGAAGTATTTATAAAACCATATGGCTATATTACGGTTTTAGCGATATTGCGGTTATGCCATTGCGCCCACGTAAGCGGATCGGAAAACAGATTGACGGTGACGCTTTTATAGTTGCCGTTCTTGTCCATGAATTTAATTTCATCATGGTATTTAGTTACTTTTAATCCAGCATATGTAACTTTTTTTGGTGAATTGAGAGATGACGAACTTTCAAATGCGCTCGTGTAGGTTTCAAGATATTCAGGAGCAATCGAATACTTGAATTTGTTGTCGCCAACGCTTGTAATAACGCCGAAATTTGTTTTTGGCTTGATTTTGGCAGCGTTGCTTAGTGTAAATACAGTTTCAGTGACGTTTTCCGACAATTCGATGTTGTCGGTTGAAGACGCAAATTCCGCATCATCGTAAGATTTTCCCGAATCGTCAAAATCCTCGACTATTGGCCCGCTAGGAGTCGGGGTAGGCGTTGGAGTCGGAGTCGGCGTTGGAGTCGGAGTCGGCGTTGGAGTCGG
>JAZQPH010000267.1:0-35446 GCA_045628385.1 Succinivibrionaceae bacterium | reverse complement strand
CCAAAAGGAGCAAGATATGATTGAAGAAGGCTCATTGCAGACCGTCAACGGAAGAGCATTTCGCATCGGAAAACTTCTGGGAAAAGGCAAAGGCGGATACTGCTATCTTGCCGTCGCAGAAGATGACGGAAAAGAATACGTGTTCAAGCAGATTCACCATGAGCCATGCGAATATTATCAGTTCGGAAACAAAATCGATGCCGAGCGCAATGATCACAACAGGCTTTTTGCCCTCGGAATCCGCATGCCAAAACTCATTGACATCGATGACTCGCAAGAAAGACTTATCAAAGAATTTATCAAAGGCCCCACGATAGCGCAGCTTGCCGAACAAAACGGCATCAAGCAAACTTATATCGATCAGGTCAAAGAAATGTGCCAAGTTCTCTATGCATCCAACACCAACATCGATTACTACCCCAACAATTTCATTGTGCGCGACGAACTTCTCTACTATGTGGATTACGAATGCAACAACTACATGGATGAGTGGAATTTTGAAAATTGGGGATGCAAATATTGGGTGAATGCAGACGGTTCTGCGCCAAAATAGTCTTTATCGGACATAATCCTCACAAACTTGGAGAATGCTATTCATGCAGCTTATCGAAAATCAGGTGTTCTGCGATGAAAGGGCCTTGTTCGGCACCTCGGAAATGAAAATTTGCGGATGCGTATTCGACAAAGGTGAATCCGCCATCAAGGAATGTTCCGATCTCAATATCGACACCTCCTTATTTCGCTGGAAATATCCATTCTGGTACAGCCGCAACATTAAACTTACCAACAGCAGGCTCTTCGAAATGGCTCGGGCAGCCGTATGGTACATAGACGGAATAAGCATCGAAGATACGGTAATAGAAGCTCCAAAATGCATAAGACGCTCCAAAAACGTAACTCTCAAAAACGTAACCATAACCAATGGTCCGGAAACTCTTTGGGACTGCGACGGAGTAGTCATCGACAATGTTCAGGCAAAAGGCGATTACTTTGCCCTCAATGCCCAAAACATCAATGCGAACAATCTGACGCTTATTGGCAATTACAATTTCGACGGCGTAAAAAACGTATGCGTCAAAAACTCCAAGATTTTGTCCAGAGACGCATTCTGGAATTCCGAAAACGTCATCGTTGAAAACAGCTTTATATCAGGAGAATATCTTGGCTGGAATGCCAAAAATCTAACCCTGATAAATTGCACGATCGAAAGCCTTCAGGGCCTCTGCTATATAGACAACCTGGTGATGAAAAACTGCCGACTCATCAACACTACCCTAGCTTTTGAATACTCAGACGTCGATGCCGAAATAAACGGCAACGTGACCAGCATTCTGAATCCAAAATCGGGCACGATCAAAGCAGACAGCATCGGGGAACTCATTATCCAAAAGCATAATCCTCGCCCGGGTCACGCTCGCATAGTCTGCGACAGCATAATCAAATCATCTGACAAAATTTCGTGGTAAATTTATGAGATTGTCGGTCAGACCGTGCAAAAGACATGTGGTAAGCAGAAGGACATTTCTGTCCGCGCATAAGGTCTGAAAATATAAGATTTTGGAAATTGCCTGATGGATTTACGTTCTCTTTCGGCCGGGCTCGGCATGGATTCGGAAGCCGCGGCCAAAAATCGCAAACATAAAATTTCTGCCATGGCGATTGTTCTCGCCGCTGTTTTTGTTGCGCTGTTTCTGACAATAGCCTGCGCGGCCGTCGCCGCACGCAACACCATTACGGCAGTAGAGACGACTCTTGCCGATCGGGCAAGTCTGTACGCCGAACGCATTTCATCTTGGTGCGCGCAGGCTCTCAGCGACATCTCAATTTATAAAGAATACATTACTGACGCCATCCGCAACAAAAAAGACATCAACGAAGTAATAGCCCAGTCATTCGAAAAAAGCAAAATTTACCCTTACGGCATCTACGTGGGCGATGATGAAGGTCATTATTTTGATGCCTCGGGATGGGTACCTGAAGAAGATTTCGTCGTCACCGAAAGACCTTGGTACAAACAAGCAAAGCACATCAACGGAATAGTAGTAGGCGCGCCTTATAAAGACGCCATGCTTGGAAAAACTTGCGTAAGCATTTCATCAAAAATCGAAAATTCGCAACCGCTTACGGTTATGTCGACGGATATTTATCTTGATTATCCGACAGAGGTAGTTGAAAGCATTACCGTTGACGATCGCATCGACGGCGCTATTCTCCTCACGGCAAACCGCGAAAAGGTGGCATCAGCAAGTTCGTTTCCGTCAAATGAAACAGACCGCCGCACGGCTTTTGAAAACAGGCTGCTGTCTTTGGTCTCCAGCATGGCTCAGGGAACCGATCATGTCAACCTTCTCGATGACGAGACGTATGTCAACGTCAGAACAGCCAAGGGCCTTAATTGGACGCTCATAACCTACGTAAACAAAGGAACGGTCTTAAACGGCATATACAAAACATACGGCGTGCTGATCGGAATAGAAATCACCGCTCTGATAGCGCTTTTTGTCATGATGATGTCTATCCACAAGCATTATCAAACCACGTCAAGCGAAGTAGAAGTCAGAACTCAAATCAACAATGCATTTGCAAGCAGCTATGTCGCGCAAGTTATTATCAGCATCCCGCAAAATTTATTCGTTGAGATCAGAATGAGCGAACGCGTGAGGGAGCTTGTCGGCTCCAAAAATACGGCCGACGTCAATTTGGAAAAAACCGTATACGCGTTCACGGAAAAGTCATGCATCCCGCGCATGCTGGCCTTTGTCGACTTAAAAACCGTTGCCGAAAGGCTTAAAGAAAGAAATGTGATTTCCGAAGAGTTTCTCGGTACCAACGAAGGTCTGTGCCGTGCATCGATTATCAATGTGGCAAGAGACGAAAACGGCAACACAACGGATTTTTTGTACTGCATTCAATGCATCGACGGCGAAATTATATCTCTTCGCACGCAGCTGAGCCTGTCAGAAACATTGATTGAATGCATCAGGCAGCTGTCGAGCAACGACAATTTTTCCGATTCGGTGAATAAACTTCTTGCCACCATCGGCAACTACTACACTGCAGATCGCGTGGGGCTGTTCACAGTCGATAACGAAGAAAAAGCTCTGAAATGCGAATATGTATGGAACAACGATTCGTTCCCGCCGGATCTTATGGAAGCATCGGTGCCGATGTTCTGCTTCAAAAGATGGTTCGATGAATTCGAAAGAAACGGCATCGTCTGGATTGCAAGCGCCACAGCCGAAGTTCCGCCTAGCAGCAAGGAAGCAGATATCTTGGCCAAGCATCAGGTCGAACGCATCATTGCTGCGCCCCTTAACAATTCCGACGGCGAGATTCTCGGATTTATCGGAATTGCCAATCCTCACCAAAATACCGAAGCGGTTCTGCTTGCCCGATCCGTAACCACGTTCCTTGCCCATACGATTTTAAAGAAGCAATACACCGACAGCCTTTACGATCTGAGCTACACGGACAAAATGACAGGATTGCTTAACCGTCATGCATATATCAGAGATTCGCAAAAACTTAACAGCATCCAAGCTGAGCACGTAGGCATGCTCTTTGCCGACATTAACGGTCTAAAATCCACAAACGATAAGAGCGGCCACTCAGCAGGCGACGAACTCATTAAAAAATCGGCGGCGCTGCTGAAAGATAAATTTCCGGGTTCCGATATTTACCGCATCGGCGGCGATGAATTCGTGGTCTTTGCCCTAAATATTCAGGAAAACCAGTTTATGGGCATGGTACACAGTCTTCTGTCGGCCATTAAAGCTAATCCACTGGTATCAGTCGGCGAAGTCTGGCTCGAAAAGTGCGTGGATATCGACAATCAAGTCAAAATTGCCGATTCCAGAATGTATAAGCGAAAGCATGATCTCTATGCTTCTGGAGCTATAGACAGGCGAGCAAGGTAAGCCTTGTCCGCAGTCTCCGAAGCCGCGCATTGCCTCCGTCACACAAACAAATCAGCCCGGACTCGTGAATGAGACCGGGCCGATTTGTTTCTATGATCCGGAATTACTGCGAAATAAGTTCTTTCTTAATGACTTCATCGAGGTTTGACACCGTTTCGTCAATAATTCTCTCAGCTTCGTCCAATGAATGACGGCCCGAAACAAGCGACAGAAGCAAGTCCACGTTCTGCTTGTGATGTTCAGGAAGAATCTGGCATTTTTCCATACTCAGCTTCAGCATCTTTTTTTCGCCGGGATGCGTGTGCCTGTTAAGAGCAAAAATAACATCAAAGTAAGAAGACAAAAACTCGGCAAGCCTGTGGTTTACGCTGACCATATCAGCTCGCGCATAAGCTTTTAGAATTTGATCCTTGTATGCCGGCATCGTGCCTTCAAGCAAAGAACGATTGCGTTCTATTACGGCTTTTCGCAAGCGTTCGGGATATGGCAACGCAAACTCATTCTTCAATTTTTCCAAATGGCCGTCTCTGTCAAAAACGATTTTGCAAGTGGAGAGGTTATGCCACATCGCCGTAGTATAGCCATTTCTGGGATTGCATCTTACGACTACGTCTGCGATATCTTTTTTAAAAGACGCCATGTCGCGGTAAACGATATCTACGGGTATGCCGTTGTTCATAACGCCGTCGTCTTCAAGTTCCCAGTATGAATTGGCAATCTCCAGCTTCATAAAATAGGGAAAAAGCGCATTCTTTCTGTCGGCATCAGGAATCTGCTCCGAAAGGTATACATACACATCGTAATCGGACCCTTCATCGGCGTTGCCGCAGGCTCTTGAGCCTCCGAGCGCAATAGCTTCCACGGCAGCGAAAGACTTAAGAGCGTCATATATTTTGTTTATCAATTGTCTTACTCCGAATTAACGATTTGCGTCTGGCGCATGGTACACGCATCAGCGCGCATATTTCACCGTTCTGTCTCACAAATGAAAACAAATGCACTTTAAGTGCTTAAGAAATAGATTACCTCTGTCAAAGCCAGACATTCTAAAGGATGCAGTTTTCACCCGTCATACTGAATACAGTCTCTGGAAAATGCACAAACGATACCGAAATCAGTAAAAATCGGCGTCTATCGTTACTTGACCGTGGCTCCGTTCTCTCAGCAATAAAATTTTTATCTTCAAACGCCGCTTATTTTCAATTATTTGTCTATATTCGCAGTCTCAATTCTTGCCTTGTCGCCTGACAAACAATACAATCGCACGAGGAAATTTTTATTTGTGCAATAAGCATTAGGGCATAAACAGATGAGTTTCGAGTCAGAAAAGCACTTTAACAATTACAGCAAGTTCCCGCGCGGCCTGCGCAGAAGCGGATACTTTACGATCAAAGAGTCCACGGTTCTTGAAGAATGCGGCCAGGCTATGACCGAACTCCACGAAGGAAAGAGAAAGCCTAAGGGTCAGGAAGAAAAGACTTTCGTCACCGAAATCAAAAAAATTGACGAGCAGATCAAGGCTGGCGTTGAAAAAATCGACGTGGACGTAATCGAAGACTTTAACACCAAGTGCTATGCAAAGTATTTGCGCGTTATGTATACGGCTAAGGTTCACCACCTCGGACCTCAGACTGCCGGCTCGGATGATGCAAACGGCGACAGCTCCGACGAGTAAGCTTTCAGCATGCATTGGTAAAAAAGACGCCCCCGGGCGTCTTTTTTATTTTTGAAACTCCGACAAAACATCCGTGTCATAAGAATTTTTCGTCCAGTGCCGAATGTGCGCAATTCCGGCATTGCTCTTGAGTTCTTCATGGCCATCACAAAGCACCTTTCACAAAGTTGCCTGCTATCAGATAAAACATGCATCACTCCTAGAGCCATCTTTCGTTAGTTCGTACGCACAGGCTGTGAAGCATGTGCCGTATCTCGCATTTGTTTGTCCGAACCGTCATTTTTGCTCACAAACTCAATGATTTAACAATCATTTTTCCAGCCGTGTGGTAATGTTATCTCCAATAAAAACTTATTTTCGCCGGCTTTGCCGACTGCACGGAAGGAATTAAACATGGCTTCATTATTGCCTTATATCGGCGACGACCTTAGCGATTGCATTTCCGATCTTAATCGTTCTATGCAGTTTGCCATGGCAAGCAACAGCAACGGCTCGGTGCCCGTGATGGGGTTCGGAACTTGGGAAATCCCTGACGGCGCCGAGTCTGAAAAATGCGTGGCAACTGCCATCGAAGCTGGATATAGGCTTATCGACACGGCAGCCTGCTACGGCAACGAAACCGGCGTAGGAAGAGGAGTCAGAAATTCAGGAGTAAAAAGGGAAGAGCTTTTCGTAACCAGCAAACTTTGGAACACCGAACGCGGCGAAAAGAAACCATTGGCCGCAATAGACGCCACGCTCTCCCGCATGGGTCTTGACTACCTCGACCTGTACCTTGTGCATTGGCCTGCAAATGCCGTAACGAACAAAGATCCCGAAGGACTCAACGCCGCGACTTGGGAAGCAATGCTTAAGATTAAAGATTCGGGCAAGGTCAGATTTATCGGAGTCAGCAATTTCAAACCTCATCACGTTGACGCCCTTCTGGCGCGCGGATACGAAATGCCGGCAGTAAATCAAATCGAGTTCCATCCAGGATATATGCAGACAGAGTCCGTGTCATATTGCCGCGACAAGGGCATAGTTGTGCAGGGATGGAGCCCGCTGGGACGCGGAGATCTGCTCAAACACGACGTTATTATGAAAATTTCTTCAGCCAGGGGCGCAACGCCGGCTCAGGTCTGCATTAACTGGGCGCTGTGCCATGGAGTATGCCCGATAGCAAAATCGCTCACTGCATCGCGCATTATCAATAATGCTGGAGCTGTTTCTTTCCTTCTTACAAAGCAGGAGTCCGAAGAAATCGATGCAATCGCTGAATGCGGCGGACTCCGACTTGATCCTGATTTGGTGGAATTCTGATGGCAACAGAATCGCATAACAGGCAGTTCTCAGCAGCCAGGGACTGCAAAAAGACCGATGAATTCGGAAGGCTCAGATCGTTTCTTGAATCCGTTCGGGAAAGAGGCGGAACAAATGTGCTTACCGAATCACCATATCAGGTGCATCAGACGCTGCTAGAAAAAAATGCCTGCTCGCCGAGAGCCGCAGGCATCCTGCTGTCGGCATGCATATCAGGGGCCGCATCGCTGGCGGCATCTGGAGCCAGCAAGGAACTTGTAGCCGATTGCCTTAAATCAGAATGTTTCATGCAGCGAAAGGCCGCCGAAAAAATTGCCGCGTTGCTGTGTCAGACGCTTTCAGAAAAACATCCTGACGACCGACCCGTGCTGTCTGATTTTTGCGCTGCCAACCACGTGCTGGAAGCCAATGCCGAAGCAACCTGGCAATCTGCAAGCGAAGCCGACGAATGCTCAGTACGGGCATCGGCAACAATATCGATAAAAGATGACTGTCTGGTGCGAGAGGAAACCAAAGGCTTTCTTTGCGATTATCCTGATGCTGGAACCGAAGCCATCAGCGAGTATTACGAAAAAGACCTGAACACCAAGCTGTCCGATGAACTCCATGCCTTCGTATCGGCACATGACGATCCGCCGAGCATGGAAGATTTTGCCGCAGCTTTTGACTCCATGCTGGAATCGTTCTGCGAAAAGCACGGATTTAAACTTGAACACAGCGACTATGATTGGAGCGAAACGGGACTATGCTCGGCCTTCTGAATACTCATATCTTATTACGACGCGCTCTTTGGCATTTAGATGCGTTCCGGGCGGTATAATTGCCAAAGCTTAACAAGAATAGAATCTTATGACCATCCGCAATATCGCCCTTTTTATTGATGCCGCAAATGTTGATCCCGAAAGCGTGGCAGGCATAATCAAGATCTGTTCGTACATAGGCGAAATATCCATTCGCAAAGCATTCGGCGATTTTTGCAGTCCTGGGATGACATCTTGGGCAGATGCCTGCCGCACATTGGGCATAGAACCTATACTTGCCCAAAGCGCTTCTGAAAGCAATCTCTCGGGAAGCGGCATTGCTCTGACAATCGGTCTGACTGAAATTCTGAACAACAAACGCGTGGACATCGACATCTACGCCATCGCAGGCAACCTTGCCGATTTTTCCCCGCTCTGCGCCGCAATCAGAAATAAAGGAAAAAAGGTATTGGGATTCGGAGCATCTTCGATGAGCATCCCGTACCGCAACACATTCAACAAGTTTGTCACGTTTGAATCGATTCCTGCCATATTGGCAAAAGCCGCAAGCAAGAACCAAACGGCATACGAACCTCTGCCCGAAATACCTGCCCCTACCAATTCAAACGTTTCAGAAACAGTAACTCCTGAAGATAAAGCGTTTGCCGCAAAAGCCGAGGACATCGGAGCGACAATCGAAAAAAAATCAGAGAATGCCTGCGATGAAATCAATAACGCCGAAGACGCGCCGGCCAGCAATCAAGATTCAGACACCATTGAGAAGTCACAATCTGAGACAATCTCGGACAACGAAGCGTCAGCATGCAATGACTCTTATCTGCAATCCGATAAAAACATCGATGCTTTAAATTCTGGGAAACCGGAAGAACAGAACAATTCTGAAGCAGCATTGGCCCAGCCTGACGAAACAGAACCGTCCATTTACGATACCGCAGAAAACATCAAACAGCATGCGCAGGAAACAATCAATCCTGCAATATCGGTAGATATGCCCGACTCTGAAGCAGAGAATCGGGAAACTGTCTCTCATGACGAGGGTAATTCAAGCAGCGAAAACAGCGTGCTTTCGGACGCAGAAAAGAAATTTTTGAATGAAGAATTCAATAACAAAGCCAGTGTTTCGGACATGCGAAAAGCCTCCCGACTGTCAAAAATATTCGGACTTTTCAAAAAAGGCAAAACAAGCAAACAGGAATTAAGCAATCTCGACGCCCCTCCTGATTTTGGCGACGCCTACGCATCCGCATTGGAACAAAACAGCACAGATCAGGAAACCGACGAAGCAAAACCTGAAGATCTCCCGCTGTATGATTCAGGCGAAGCGATTGTCGGAGAAGAAGCCGCTGAAGCCGAACAGTTCTCTGAACGCATCACGGACATTTGTGACTCCGTAGGTCAGGACAGCGTCTTAGAAATTAATGAAGAAAAGTCCCTGCAGAAAGAATCATCAAATCCTGTTACTTCGATCCAAGAGCCCGCTGATGCCGGCTTCGTAACGGCATTTGCCGAAGCTAAGGAAGAGCAATCCGAAAGCGACCGTCATGATGAAAATTCCGCGCAAGAGATCATAGAAGCCGAAGAACCTAAAGAACTCGCAAAGGATTCAAGCATCAGCGATGCCGACGAATCCGAGCAATTTCTTTCCGAGAACACACCAGACATCCAAGTACCTGCAGCCGAAGGAAACGATCTTGCCGATATTCCCGAAGCCGCCGCAGAACTGGCAAAGAAATTCAATTTCCGCATCAGCAAATCAGACATCAGTCAGGATGAACCGTCGCTATTTGATACTGAAAGCGCCGTGACCAATGACGAACCTACGGAGCAGCTTCCTGTCTCATCGCTGATTCTCGAAACGCTTGAAGCATCGCTTGAACGCGAACACAACGGAGAAATGGGCGTCAATGCGGCACTCAATCTGCTGGCGGTGCGAGGAATAACCCCAGATTGGCGTTCAGAAGGGTTCATCAAATGGAGCGATTATCTTGATGCGCTGACAAAGACGGTGCCAGGAGCGTCCATGGAAGTCTTGGGCAGCATCATCCGCCTAAAATCATCAAATTCAACCATCGATCCGGCATTCCTTGAGAATGTAACGGCGGCGTTCGCATCAAACGGCATTGCCAAAATGGATATGGCGTCTCTGGAAGGATTCATAAGAATGAACGATGAATCTTTCACTCCGGCCAAGTTCGGCAGTTACGCAAATTTTGCCGAACTTCTGAAAGATGCCGAAAATACTTGGCCCGAATATATCCAAACAGACGGAGACAACGTTTACTTTTCGCCAAAGCCATCTGAACACAGCCCATCCGATCATGAATTCATGAATGCCGAACCTTCGATCGATATCTCCGAAGGCGATGTCATGAATGGAAAAGATGATGCGCCAAATACGCCGAGCGAGGAAGAAAAAGCTCTTGCCAAATTCTTTGCCGAAAATCACGGACTTTCCGAACAGAGGGAAAATGAAATTCAGCACGATCAAGAAGACGCAACTCTTGCGGCTCTTGAACCAAATGAAGACGATACCGAAAATCTGGCATCAGACGAAACTGAGTTATACAAAGAGTTGGCGTCTGAGCTGAGACAATCGCAGGATGAACTGCCAGCCTCACTTGAAGATAAAGTATTTAAACAAAATGCTGAAACTTCACCTAGGATTGCAGAGGCGTTAATCAATGAAATTGAAGAATATCAGCCTACCGAAGACATCGACCCAGAAGCAAACTTGACCGAGTCTGCTGATATGATTGATTCGCAAGAAACCATTATTACCCAACCTCACGAAGATATCTATTCAGAAGAAATTATTGCCGAAAACGACGAAGACATCGACTCGAAAGCAATCACGACCGAGCCTGCAGAAGAAATTGATTTACAAGAAACCATTGCCAAACCTTCCGAAGATATCTATTCAGAAGAAATCATTGCCGAAAACAACGAAGGCATCGACTCGAAAGCAATCACGACCGAGCCTGCTGAAGAAATTGATTCGCAAGAAACCATTAGCGAGCCTGCCGCAGATATTTATTCGGAAGAAATCATTGCCGAAAACGACGAAGATATTACGGATCAATGCGTTGATAATTTGGAGCACAACACATCGCTCAATGACTCTCAAGAAGAGAACAATGGTGATGGAGATTCGCAAGAAAAATCTGCATCAGACATCACTTTGACCAAAAATCAGTTCACAGAAGAAACTGACGAAGAACTAATCACAAAATCAGCCGATCCTAAACCCGAAACAAGCAGAGGCGAAGCTCCTGAAGAGTCGTCTCCTTACGGAGAATTCGAACCGATTTACGAAGAACATAGCGATGCACAGGAACCTTTCATCATCCAGCCTTCAGCCGCCAAACGGTTTGATGCCAAAGAGTTCGAACTTGCCGATGCCGACGATGCAAATTTTGCTTTGAAGGACTCTTCCGGACAAGAGACCATGACAATTACAAGCGAAGAAGATGATGACGAAGATCTTCAGCCACATCCAGAAAGCATTTCCCTGTCTGATGCTGAACCAGTTGTCGCCCCAAAAAACGAACAATTGCCGATGCCAGGTTCTCTTGAACAGGCTGCGTCCATGATTGACGAATGCTTCGAGCAAGAAGGCAAAAATTCGCTGATGATGAAGAAGTTGCTGAACAGCCTTAACCGCAATCATCCAGAATTGGGTTCGGCAGAATGGAAAGACGACACATTGGCAATCTTGATTGAGCGTCTGAACGACCCAGTAAAAAGATATCGCATAGTCGCAGGCTGCGTAACCAAAGTTTAATTTCTTTGGCGGCGCCTTGAAAGGTAATATCTGGCGCACAGTTCGCGGCTTACGAAATTGCGTCCGCCGGTTCTTTCGGCAATCGCCCGCCTGCAGATCTTTTTGGCTGCAGTTCTGGCGTCCTTCTCGGCAAAATCACGCTTTGCCACGGCGCTAAGAGAGGCACCCGTAAAGAATTCTGTTTCAGAGTTCTCCGCGCCGCGCGGCACAAGTCCTACGCCTGGATCAAAGGAATAGTACGAAGTGCTGGAAAGCCGCTTGCCTTCGCAATCTCTTTCAAGTTCGAGTCCATATCCGATATCGTCAAGAACGGCCATCTCAAAGGTTCGAAGAGTTGGCTCCATCGCATCTTCTCCTGATTCCAAAGAGCAGAGTGCATCCACGTACCATCCGAATATTCCGGGCTGAGGAACTTCTTTTTCCAACAAAAAGAACACCAATTCGTTGAGATATTGCGCGCAAAAGCTGACGGGAGGTACAAAATTGAATGCTCTGACCAATGTTGCATTCTTCACAATCGGCATGCCTTTTCCCTGGGCTATCGTAGCCTGCGCCAGGCAAAATGGCTGAAGAACGCCCTTCAGAGGAGAACTTGGTTTTAGAGATCCGTGCGCAACAGCCCTGAGCACGCCTGTCTGGGCGGAAAACAAATCCAGCAACTGACCGTTTTCTTTATAAGGCTTTGCCCTCAGCGCAAGCACGGGCACGGATTGCTCAATCAAAACTATTTGCCCGAATATGAGTCAATATCGATATAACCAAGGGATCTCAGGGCTCGTTCGTCATCGGCCCAGCCAGACTTCACCTTGACGAAGGTTTTCAGAAAAACCTTGCATTCAAGCATGCGCTCCAACTCCTGTCTTGCTTCGATGCCGACTTGCTTAATCTTAGATCCTCCGGCGCCAATGATCATTTTTTTCTGAGAATCGCGCTCCACCAAGATCGAGGCATTGATGCGAACAATGCCGTCATCGCCGACATCATATGTCTCAACTTCAACCGTGCATGAATATGGCAGTTCGTCTCCCGTAAGGCGCATCAATTTTTCGCGGATGATTTCTGATGCCATAAACCGCATCGAACGGTCGGTAACATAATCTTCTGGGAAAATAAACTCGCTTTCGTCAAGAGAGCTTCTTGCAATCTCTTTGAGAGTATCGATATTGTCACCGTGCACGGCAGACACAGGAACGATATCCTTAAATGTCATTCGATCTTTCATGCTCTCGATGAAAGGCAAAAGCTCTCCGCGATCCTTTATTTGGTCGGTCTTGTTGATGACCAGCACCACCGGAACTTCCGCTCTTTTGACTTTTTCCAAAACCATTTCATCGTCTGACTTGAAGTGCGTGCCCTCAAGGACAAAAAATATCAAACCCACATCTTTGAGCGCGCTATCGGCGGCACGATTCATCAAACGGTTAATCGCACGTTTCTCAACGGCATGCAGTCCCGGCGTATCCACGTATATAGTTTGATAAGCACCTTCCGTGTCTATGCCCATGATGCGGTGGCGTGTCGTCTGAGGCTTGCGGCATGTTATTGATACTTTCTGACCCAAAATCTTATTAAGCAGAGTGGACTTGCCGACATTAGGACGGCCCACGATAGCAACGAAGCCGCAATAGGTTGCATCGGACCCTTCAGCGGAATTTTTATCCCACGGATCGTTCTTGGCAATTTCATCATTGCCGATATTTTCTTGCATCATTGCTTCATTCCTATTTTGGCTATTATTTTGCTCGCGGCGTTCTGCTCTGCCCTTCTTCGGCTAGTGCCCGTTCCCGTAAACAATTCGTCAAAAACCGCCACTCGACAGGTAACGGTAAAAATTTGGTTGTGATCTTCGCCTTGAACATCGTGGAGTTCATATTCGGGAAGAGACAGCCGGCGAGCCTGCAGATATTCCTGAAGACGCGATTTCGGATCCTTCAGTGTTTCTCCCGAAACAAGTTCGTCAAGGCGGGTGCCGAACCACGGCATCATGATGGCGTCGACCGCGTCGAGATCATGATCAAGGTCAAGATAGCATGCGCAAATAATAGCTTCCACGACATCAGCCAGAATTGATGCGCGATGGCGGCCGCCTGACTTCATCTCGCCCTTGTCCATGATAAGGAACTCACCGAGATCGAAAGTCATGGCAATTTCTGCCAAGGTCTCTTCGCGCACAAGCGACGATCTCTGCCTTGAAAGAACACCCTCGTCCACCTTTTCAAATTTTTCAAACAGATGGCGTGATATCACTATCTGTAGAATGGCGTCGCCAAAAAATTCGAAACGCTCGTAACTTTGTCCTTTGCCGACGCTTTTATGCGTCAGCGCCTGTTTCAGAAGTTCTTTGTTTTTGAAGGTATAGCCTATGCGGCGCTCCAAAACAGAAATATCTGCTGACATGTCTTATAGTTTCCTGCTTTTCGGAATTACTTGAAAAAACCCATTCTGTCGAAACGTATAGACGGTATGTATTTGTCCCACCATCCGTCCGCATTCTGTTTCCATTCAAGGCTGAGCCAAATAAACGTAGTCTTTCCGATTAAATAATCAAACGGAACAAATCCCCAGAAACGGCTGTCCATGCTGTTATCGCGATTATCGCCCATCACGAAATAATGTCCTTCAGGAACAATCCATTCATTAGGATGCCCGTCCTGCACCTGGTATCTGTTCTGCGCATCAAGTCCCACAGTCAGCAGAATGTCATGTTCGACGACGCCATCCGCAGTCTCGGTTGCGCGTTCAGTCCTAAATACTTCCTCCGCCTCAACAGTGCGCACCGCATAATCAGTAGGCGAGGTCTCTCCGACCTTAAAAGAAATCATTGCTTCGCATTTGTCGGTTTTCTTTTTGTCGCAAGCTGGCTTCACGTACAGGCGTTTTCCGCGATATATGACTTTGTCCCCGGGAAGACCAATAATTCTCTTAATAAAATCAACATTCGGATCGACAGGGTATCTGAACACCGCTATGTCACCGCGCGCAGGTGCCCAAGTATCAATCAAATTTACATTAGTAAACGGATTTTTGATGCCGTAGCTTAATTTGTTCACCGCAATAAAATCGCCGTCCTGCAGTGTCGGCATCATAGACGCCGACGGAATTCTGAACGGCTCTAGAAAGAAGGATCGAATAATGAAGACGACAAACAGAACAGGAAACAGACCGCGGCAAAAATCCACAAATCCGTTTTCGCGTTCGAGCGACTCGATTTCTTTTTTGCTAATTTTTGGATTTGCCGCTTTTGCCACCCGCAGCCGTTCCTTTCTGGCTTTGCGGTAAAAAATAAAATCAAACAGCCATCCTGCAAATGTTATCGAGGTAGCCACCACGATAATGAGAGCGAACTTATTCATGAATTAGTCCTTGCCGACATGAAGAATCGCGAGGAACGCTTCCTGCGGCACTTCAACCTTGCCAAGCGCTTTCATGCGCTTCTTGCCGGCCTTTTGTTTGTTAAGAAGCTTCTGCTTACGGGTAATATCGCCGCCATAGCACTTGGCAAGCACGTCTTTGCGAAGAGCCTTGACCGTGCTTCTTGCAATTATTTGTCCGCCGAGAGCCGCCTGAATGGCAATATCAAACATCTGGCGAGGAATCAGATCGCGCATTGCCTCGACAATTTCGCGACCTCGCTGCTGAGCCAGACTCTTATGGCATATGACCGCCAGAGCATCAACTCGTTCGCCGTTGATAAGGATATCCATCCTCACCATGTCGGCGGCCTGAAAACGTTTGAATCCGTAATCAAGCGAGGCATATCCGCGCGACGTCGATTTGAGCCTGTCAAAGAAATCCAAAACGACTTCCGCCATGGGAATCTCGTACGTTACCTCAACCTGTCTGCCGTGGTATACGAGATTTACCTGAACGCCGCGTTTTTCAATGCACAGATTGATGACGTTGCCAAGATATGCATCGGGAGTCAGGATATTGCACTGGGCTATCGGCTCTTTGATTTTGTGAATGTTGCTGATCGGCGGCAATGCGGCAGGAGAATCGATATGTATGGTTTCGCCGTTCGTCATGTCGATTTCATACACGACGGTAGGAGCCGTCGTGATGAGATTGATGTCGTATTCACGCTCCAGTCTCTCCTGAATAATTTCCATGTGCAGCATTCCGAGGAAGCCGCAGCGGAAACCGAAGCCGAGAGCGGTTGACGTTTCCGGCTCGAAAAAGAGCGATGCGTCATTTAAAGAAAGCTTATCTAGCGCCTCGCGGAACGCCTCATAGTCGTCGGTCGATACGGGAAAGAGTCCCGCATACACCTGCGGCTTAACTTTCTTAAAGCCTGGAAGCGGCTCTTCGGCGCAGATCTTCACGCCTGTCAGAGTATCGCCGACCGGAGCTCCGTGAATAGTCTTCATGCCGCAGGTAAGCCAGCCTACTTCTCCGCAGCCGAGTCCTTCTGTATCCGTTCTTTTCGGAGTCGAAATGCCGATTCTGTCGACATTCCAGGTAACTCCCGTCGACATGACCTTAATTTTCTGACCTTTCTTGATGCTGCCGTTTTTGACGCGCACCAAAGAAACCACGCCGAGATAGTCATCGAACCAGGAATCGATGATGAGCGCCTGCAAAGGACCGTCGGGATCGCCCTCGGGCGCAGGAATCGAATGCACGATGAGCTCAAGAACGTCATCTATGCCCTGACCCGTCTTGGCAGAGCAGCGCACCGCATCGGTTGCTTCTATTCCGACAATATCTTCTATTTCTTCAGCGACTCTGTCTGGATCGGCTGCCGGAAGGTCTATCTTGTTGAGAACCGGCAACACTTCAAGATTCATATCAAGGGCCGTATAGCAATTTGCTAGCGTCTGCGCTTCAACGCCCTGCCCCGCATCAACCACAAGAAGCGCTCCTTCGCAGGCAGCAAGCGATCTAGAAACTTCATAGCTGAAGTCAACATGGCCCGGGGTATCGATGAAATTGAGCTGATAGATTTCGCCGTCTTTGGCTTTGTAGTTGAGCGTCACGCTCTGTGCTTTTATCGTAATTCCGCGTTCGCGCTCAAGAGACATGGAATCAAGAACCTGATCCTGCATCTCGCGTTCGGAAAGTCCGCCGCATGTCTGGATAAGGCGATCTGACAGCGTCGACTTGCCGTGGTCTATATGGGCGATTATGGAAAAATTACGTATGTTCTTCATATTCCGTCCGAATGAGCGTCGGCATGGCAGGCATGCCTGATAATCCTGTCTATATTTAATAAGTGGGTATTTTACCAAATATCAATAATCAGCTAGCCACATATGACAGATGCCAGCCGCATAGGAGAAAAAAACTGTCGAAAACGATTCTTGTTCAAGTAAGCAGTGCGCCAGTCTCCAAGGTTTCTTCCGAATCAGCCTTCAATTTTTAGAGGCAATTTTTAGAGGCTAGCATCCTGACAAAAACTTAAAAATCTAAACTTTTTGCCAAGCGAAATTCCCATAGACTTAAAAAAAGTAAAAATGATGCCCTAAATTGTTGCGAAATAGCACCACAATGGGATATATTTGAATCAAAGCGACGCTATGCGCACACGCTTCAGAAATTTTTTTAACATCTACCTTACAAAATAAAGGAAATCGCAGATGAAACTCCTTCAGTCTGTATATGACAGCGTTTTGGCACGCAACCCAGGTCAGCCTGAATTCCACCAGGCCGTTTACGAAGTTCTCAACACCCTCGAACCAGTTGTCGAAAAGCACCCAGAATGGATGGCTATGGGCATTGTTGACCGTCTCGTTGAACCAGAGCGCCAGATCATGTTCCGCGTGCCTTGGATCGACGATCAGGGCAAGGTTCAGGTTAACCGCGGTTTCCGTATCCAGTTCAACTCCGCTATCGGACCTTACAAGGGCGGTCTTCGTTTCCACCCATCCGTAAACCTTTCAATCATCAAGTTCCTCGGCTTTGAGCAGATCTTCAAGAATGCGCTCACCACTCGTCCTATCGGCGGCGGCAAGGGCGGTTCCGATTTCGATCCAAAGGGCAAGTCTGATCGCGAAATCATGGCATTCTGCCAGAGCTTCATGACCGAACTCAGCAAGCACATCGGCGCAGACACCGACGTTCCAGCTGGCGATATCGGCGTTGGCGCTCGCGAAATCGGCTTCCTCTATGGCCAGTACAAGCGTCTTCGCAACGAATTCACCGGCGTATTGACCGGCAAGAGCCTCAACTGGGGCGGCTCCCTCGCTCGTACCGAAGCTACCGGTTTCGGTCTTTGCTACTTCATGGACAACGCTCTCAAGGCTCACGGCGACAGCTTCCAGGGCAAGACTGTTGTTGTATCAGGTTCCGGCAACGTTGCTATCTACGCTGCATTCAAGACCACTGAACTCGGCGGCAAGGTTGTTGCCATGTCCGATTCCAACGGTTACATCTACGACGCAAACGGCCTTGATCTCAACTTCATCAAGGAACTCAAGGAAGTTAAGCGCGGCCGTATCAAGGAATACGTTGCAGCTCACCCAACCGCAACCTACACCGAAGGCTGCCGTAACATTTGGGACGTTAAGTGCGATATCGCTCTTCCATGCGCTACCCAGAATGAAATCGACGAAGCTTCCGCTAAGAAGCTCATCGCTAATGGCTGCAAGGCTGTCGGCGAAGGCGCAAACATGCCTTCCACTAACGAAGCCATCAAGGTTTACCAGGACGCCAAGATCATCTTCGCTCCTGCAAAGGCTGCAAACGCAGGCGGCGTAGCAGTATCCGCTCTCGAAATGACTCAGAACTCTCAGCGCGACGCTTGGACCTTCGAACAGGTTGACAACAAGCTCAAGCAGATCATGAAGGACATCTTCGACAACGCTACCGCAGCTGCCAAGGAATACACCGGCAACGCAGACGATCTCGTATCTGGCGCTAACATCGCTGGCTTCCTCAAGGTTGCTTCCTCCATGTACCAGCAGGGCGTTGCATACTAATCTTGCGATTAGCTTAGCAATAGCTTGAACTAAATAAAAATGCCGGCGTTGCCGGCATTTTTTACATCTGTATACGCACTGGATTTTGGCAAATATTTGTCTGCTCAGAAGATTTCAGCAGGCATCCTCCACTTGGCACTTTCCCGACGTTTTATTACCAGATTTTTCAGTCTCGGCAGATGTTTTCTCTGCCGAGCCATACAATATAAACGCATGCAGCCGCAATCTCTGACCTGACTCGTTAGCATTCAGAGATAGAAGCGCAGCCTGCATTTGCACATTCTGTTTACATCGGACCGGCCGCAGGATTATTGCCGCACGGAACAGCCAATCTTACGCGATCAATGCGTCAAACAGCCAAGCCATAAGCGGCATCGTTAGTATGCAAAGAAGAGTGCTGACCACATTGATTGTGCCGGCATATCCAGAATCTTTCTTAAAAAGCAGAGAAAACTGCATGACAAACACAGCGCACGGAGCCGTTGCCGCAAGGTAACTGACGTACAAAATACCTTTGATGTTCGGCAGATTCTCTCTTAGAACCCAAGCCATCAGCATGTATACGGGAAGACAGCAAAGCGGGGCGACCAAAAGCCTCAGAGCAGATATGCAATATACTCGGGGATTTTTGAGCTGCGAGCCAAATTGTCCGAAACCAATCACCATGCCCATAAGAATCATGCTGACAGGGCCGATGCAAAGGCCAATTCCATTCATCGCTTCCTTGACGGGTGTCCATATGCCGATTTGCAGAACAAAAAGCACGACGGCGATGACTATCGCTATGACATTGACGTTGCAGAAAGCTTTGAGGAGATTCTGCTTGAGGGAAGCTCCGCTCATGAGCGCGTAGCAATGCGTCCAAATAAGAATCGCCATCACCGAGCCGTAAGCGCAAGTGTAGAGCGTATATTCTGGGCCCAAAATCGACACGACAATCGGAATAATGAGATTGACGGAATTCGTATATATGACTGAGGCTCTTTCCATAGGCGAAAAACCGCACCATTTTCCGAGCAGTTTTCCTATGCCGATATAAATCACGTGCACGATTATCGCGGCCAAAGCGGCGATTCCCAAACCCAAAAGGCGGGAGTCCGAATATTCAATCTGAGATGAATTTATGATGACGCAGGGAAAGATTACGTACAGAAGCAGCAGCGACAGTCCGTGACTGTCTTCTTTCTTCATCGTCCCGGATTTTGCCAGTCCGTATCCTGCCAAAAGCATGAGAAACATGACCAGTATGCTGTTAAACAAAAGTAATGCCGTTTCCATTGTTATTGCCTGCAGTCCAAAAGAAAAGACCCTTCGGCAAGCCGAAGGATCTTTGTGATCATGCTCTATTGCGCGTAATCTTTCAAGTGCCGCGCACAGGCGTTAAAGCATGTGAGCTCTGAGCTCAGCTCCGCTCTGACGAGCAAGCTGCGCCGGCGCCACGTCAAGAACGGTGATGCAGCCTGTCTTGCCTTCGGCGCGCATTCTGGAAACTGCGCGGGCATAGGCCACAAGCACGCTTCCCGTAAATGCAGGATTTGAATCAAGCTTGATGCTGTATTCGATAACGTCTTTGTATTCTTTGTTTGCTCCAGTCGTGCCTGTACGGATAACAAAGCCGCCGTGAGGAAGGCCTGCGTGATCGCGCTTCATTTCTTCTTCTGAAATGAAGTTTACGGTGGTGTCGTAATCGGCAAAGTAGTTAGGCATTTCGACGATCTGCTTTTCAACAGCCGCCGCGTCGGCACCGTCTTCCAACACAACATAGCAAAGACGGGTGTGCTTCTGGCGGGTCGTAAGTTCTGGATTGGAACCTGAACGGACTTCGTCAAGAGCCGACTGAACAGGCACGGTGTACTGGCGGGCATCTTTTACGCCCTGGATGCGGCGGATCGCATCCGAGTGACCCTGGCTTACGCCCTTGCCCCAGAAAGTGTAATCTTTTCCGTCTGGAAGGACTGCATTTGCGTACACGCGGTTTAAGGAGAACATGCCTGGATCCCAGCCGCAAGAAATAAGCGCAAGCTTTCCGCCAGCCTTAGCTGCAGCATCGACATTGTCAAAATGCAGAGGGATATTCGCATGAGTGTCGAAACTGTCTATGACATTGAACAAAGAAGCAACTTCAGGAGTCTGCTTAGGCAAATCGGTAGCGCTGCCGCCCGCGAGAATCAGCACATCGATTTTATCCTTCCAAGATGCAAGATCTGCTGCGGATACCACAGGAACGCCAGCAGTTGCGATCTTCACGCTCGAAGGATCTCTTCTTGAAAATACCGCGACAAGTTCCATGTCGTCATTGCGGGCAATTGCGCCCTCCACGCCGCGGCCAAGATTGCCGTAGCCCAGAATACCGATTCTAACGGTCATTTCGAACTCCTTTTTCGTTCGCTGCTCTATATTGGTGCTTTATTTTATCAAATCAAAGACGCTCTTTGCTAAAAATAATTAAGCAGAATGGCAAATTTACTTTGTTTTCCATACCTGCGATGAAAGTTCTAGATATCTTATGTGTTCATTAATAAAGTGACTATGCAAAACATATTTAACATAGGATGTATAATCAAGTATTTATAAATAATTAGCAATATATATATATTAATTAGCCTAATTTTTTGCACTAAAAATTTTAATTTCACTAGCAATATTTTTGTTTTTTAATCGAATAAGATTATCATCATCTTTTTCTTTTGATAAAAAATTCAAACTGCCATACCAAACAATTTCATCATCAATAATAGCAAAATGTCCATAGACATTTTTTTGTGTAATTACATTTACACCATTTTGAATTAGCTTGCTTATTGAATCTTGAATAGAATCTTTGTATTCCGATAAGTGATCTTTAGAATCCATAGTTATGACGACAAACTTTATGCCTTTCTCTTGAAGTCGTTCGATAGATTTTAAAAAAGAATTAACTTTGTGCTTACTTAGCAAAGGACTTGAAATTACTACCTCAGAATTTGCATTATTTATATCGCATTCATATGTATACAGATAAGTTTTAGAATCAAAAATGGCATTGCAACTTTCAGCTGGTTTAGAGAAGTTTTCACTTATTTCATATCCTATCTTTTTATAGGCTCTTATTCTTTTATGATACATTTTTTCCAAAACTTTGATATGAGAGTCTATATAATCATATATTATTACATTGTTTTTAGATTCATAATCGCGATGTAGTCTTCCAGCAAATTGTTCTATGTTACCTTCCCACGCTACTGGCATGGTCAGCATTAATGTATCTAGACGCGGAAAATTGAATCCTTCGCCGATATATTTGTCAATTGCAATTAGAATAGCTGTTTTATTAATTGGCAAATCTTTAATTTCTTTTCTTATTCTATCTTTTTCACTATTCTTAATACCTCCTTGCAGCAAATAAACATAGTCAGCTTTATCTTTTAATAACGTATACAAGATAGATGTGTGCTCTTTATACTTACTTAAAACAAGTGGAGTTCGACCATCAGATACGCAAGCTTCAACATCATGGACAATTTGCATATTTCTTATTTCACAAGATACGACTGACTTATAAGCTTCTGTGATAGATAATTCAAAGTTACTAACAAGTCGTGTAAATCTAGGAATAACGAAATGATCTATTCCTTGTTTCTGTGCTCTATCTTTGGCTGTATAACGATAACGAATCGGACCAAATTGCATATATACCTTTTGTTCCATGCCGTCTTCTCTCTTTGGCGTAGCAGTCAAACCATAAATAAATCTTGCCTTTACAGCGCTAATAACATCTACGACACTTTGAGCCGCACCATGATGACATTCATCCATAATCACCATACCGTAATTTTGAACGATCGGATCGATATTATCTTTCTTTCCTAAAGATGAAAATATAGCAATATCTATAATTCCGTTTAAGGATTTTCTTCCAGAAAATAAAGTACCTATAATATTTTTTCGAATCTTGACAATTCCAGTTTTAGTTGAATATGTTGGCAATTCTTCATCGATTATTAAAAACTTGTTTAAATCGTCTTCCCAATTTTTGAGTATTTCGGTATTATGAACTAAAATTAGAGTATTTACTTTTCGATGAGCAATAATATATGCTCCTACGACTGTTTTTCCAAACGAAGTTGTAGCAGCTAATATTCCATTATCATATTTAAGCATCATATCAACTGCATTTTGTTGTTCTTCATAGAGAACACCTTTAAATGACACATTTATATGCTTTCCACCATTTCTAAAATCGTTTATGTTATAAGGAATATTTTCTTCATCTAATTGTTTTGTCAAATTCTCCATTAACCCTCTAGGTAAACATAAATAATGCGATTCATCATACCCGCAAAATATAATTCTAGGAATTCCATGAGTTGAAAATCCCATATTCATTTTCTTATAAAACTCAGGATTACTAAAGGCTGCTTTCCTTCTGAGCATATTAATCATTCTTGGTTTGACGTTTTCAATATCTATATACAATTTATCTGAAATTGTAAGTTTTAAACTTGAAGATACATCAGATCTATCAAAACTTATTTGTTTTCTTTCCCATGGTTTTACAAGTTCTGAATCTTTGGTATCAGAGAAGCTAAAATCACTCAAAGTAGAAAGTAAACCTAAAACTCCGTCATTGCTCCATTCATCAACTTTTCTTTGAATAAAATTTTTATCAATTTTGATGATATTTTTTAAAATTAGCCATTGATCTTTGTAAACGTTCCAATTTTCATCAACAAATGCACTGTTCCCGCATTTAACAGCCCTTCCTTGAAGTGGCAGAGCAACTAAATTTCCTAAGCCTTGTTTTCCTGATTTTTTATTAACAGGTAGATGATCTTGAGCAGGTATCATTCTGTCATAATATTTGAAATTCTTCAGATTGACAGTCTCTGCGCCTTTAGTTAGTAGTGCACTACCGAATTTTCTGGCAAGCTCAGCAGAAATAGGTTCACTGAAAAAAAGCCAAATATGAGCTCCTTTGCCTGATCTTGATCGTTCAACTACAATCGGAACGTCATTGTTTTTGCATATTGACCGCATTGCATTAACTTCTGCAATATAGTCGCCATCAATTTTATTATTAAAATCATTTGTATCCTGTTGATCGTGGTTATCGAAATCAAAAATTAAGAAATTACAAGTGTCATCTGGAAATGTCGAGTACAAACCGATTACATCGGAACAATCATCTTTTAATCCTAACAAATGTGCATATATATCCCTACCTAATAGTTCTTTATATTTTTGATTTTTACATTCATTGCAAGATATAGATTTTCCTTCCTTTTTTGGACATAACCCATCTTTCCAAAAATTCCAACATTGAGTGAAATATCCAGTCTTTCCTGTTTTAACATTTGGTTTGCCACTACGCTTGCTATATACATCTCTTCTACCTTTAAATATCGAATAAAAGAAAGAAGCGTGCTTTGGTGTTATTTTTTCGATATTTATGGCCGTATCACTTTGGTGAGTAAATGAATTGACGTTCGAAGTATTTTGTAAATATTGATCGTCTACATCAAAAAATTTTTTATATGGTATCTGTGCTTGATCGAGAAGATGACGAAGGTATAAAATTTCATCCTTCAATTGATTTACACGCTTCTCAAAATCTATATTTTTCATTTTACTTCTCCACCAAGAGAAAGATTTATGATACAGTTATTATCAATAATATTTTATGAATTTTTAATATCAAGCACTATAAACTTCTAATTTATACCGATCTCACAAATATTGTTAGAAATCGTTGTAATAGTAATTTTTATTCTTGGATGTACTATGGGTGTTTTCTTTAATCCTGGCAATGAAGGTTTTGAATGCGATAGAAATAGCAAATATTATGTCGACAAGACAGAGTTATTAGCATTCTTAAACGACAGGTTAAGAACTCCCGATAGATGCCTTGCCTTAAGCCACGCCAGAAGGTTTGGAAAGTCCCATGCAGCGGGAATGATAAAAGCCTATTACAGCAAAGGTTGCGATTCATCAAAAATTTTTGAACATACAAAAGTTTTCACGAATCCTGATTTTCAAAAACACTTGAATCAATACAACGTTATACATCTCGATATATCAACCTTTTGGGATTCATACAAAACAAATATAGTCGATAAGATTATTGAATACTTATACCGAGAATTTGAAGAGGTGTTTGAAAATAATTTAAATTACAACGACAATATCAACTATATTCTATCAAAAATATATGGGCAAACAAAAATACCATTTATCATCATTATAGATGAATGGGATTGCATTATAAGAAACAGTCACGATACGGAAATTGTTCATAGATATTTGCAACTCCTTCATACATTATTCAAATCCGATGAAACTAAATCATTTTTGGCTTTAGGATATATAACAGGGATTTTACCAATAAAAAAAATCCAAGATGAATCTGCGTTAAATAATTTCGAAGAATTTACTATGCTAAATTCTTATCCTATAACTGAATATTATGGATTTACAAAGGAAGAAGTTAAAGCACTATCCGATAAATACGACATGGACTATGACTCTATGAAAAGCTGGTATGACGGCTACATCATAGATGACATGCGTATTTATAATCCTAATTCTGTCGTTATGGCCATAAAGAAACGTGACTACGATTCATATTGGAAAAACACCTCATCTTTTGAAACTATAAACAAATTAATAACCTTAAATTATGATGGTTTAAAAGATGATATATTGAATATGCTTGCTGGCAATCAAGTCGATGTAAACACCAAAACTTTTTCAAATGATTTAAATTCGATTGCCTCCAAAGACGATGTGCTTACGGCGTTGTTGCATCTTGGATATCTTGCTTATAACAAAAATGAAGGATGCGCCTATGTTCCTAATTTTGAAGTCAAAGAAGCTTATCAAGCTGCTTTGCAAACTGGGGCATGGACTGAAGTATCAAAATCAATCTCTGCATGCAATGAAATTCTAAAGGCTACAATAGCGAAGAGGTCAGACAGAGTAGCAGAACTTCTTGAGCTTGCTCATGACACATACGTTTCTGCGTTAAAGTACAATGATGAAAACTCCCTAAGCTGCGTAATAACGATGGCTTATTTCACGGCGCCGGCGTACTACAACGTCATACGAGAATTTCCGTCAGGCAAAGGTTTTGCGGATTTTGTTTTCCTGCCGAGATCAAATGCCGGCACGCGTCCTGCAATGATCGTAGAACTTAAATATGACAAATCCGCTGAGACGGCCATTAAACAAATAAAAGAAAAGCAATATGCCGGCGCTTTAAAAGGATATACAGGCAAAATTTTATTGGTCGGCGTTAATTACGATTCTGACGGGCCGAACAAGAAAAAACATACCTGTATTATTGAAGAATACCAAATTTAATTTTCCGATTTCTTGTATTCATAGCGCTCAATAGAAATTAACTTTCGCACTCTCGTGCATCAAATCGGCGCAAATGTCCATTTTTAATCAGCACCGTTCGGGTGCATGCGCCTTCTTGCATCGGACAACAGCCAATTCCGCCCAACGGCCTCGATACATCATTGCCAAAAATATGAGTCCGCGAATGCATAATTCGCCGCTCATCGCAATCCATGCGCCGCTAAGTCCCCATACCTGCGCCAAGAAGAACGACAGCGGCACTCGTATAGCCCACATGGTAAACAGATTGCAGAGACTAGGACCTAATGTCGCCCCAGCCCCGCGCATGACTCCCGTAATCACGATCGACGCACCGTACAGCGGTTCGGCAATTGCCTCAATCCTCAGCGCCTCAGCTCCCATGGCGATAATTTCGGGATCATTCGTAAGAAACATCATGATGTCAGGCGCAAATGCGTACATCAATACTCCCGACAATCCCATGAACCCCGAACCCATAATCACGGCAGTCCAGGCAAGTTTTCTTGCGCCTTTAGCGTCCCCTGCTCCGACTATCTGCCCGATAATCACGGCAGCTGCCGAAGAGATTCCGAAACCCGCCATGTAGCACAGACTCTCTGCCGTTATTCCGAACGAATGCGCGGCAACTGATGCCGAACCCAGCGGAGAAATAATCACCATGGTTGCGACCATGGCGCCCGTTAAAACAAGATGCTCAAATTCAACAGGCATGCCGATCCTAACAGCGCGAAACACGCATTCCTTGCGAAAAACATGCTTTTCCCCATTTCTGAGCGACAGCTTTTTGTTTTTGAACAAAAGAAAAAAGAGCAACAGAATGAGAGCCGATGCTTCGGCAAGCGCCGTGCCTAAAGCCGCGCCCTTCACGCCCAAATCAGCACCAGGGATCGTAAACGCACAGCCCAAAAGTTCCCGTTCTTTTGTCGGGAACATCAGAAGAAAATTGTAGGCGGCATCGAGAACGCACATTATCGTGCATATGACGCTGGGTGCCCGCATATGTCCCGAACTCTGAAGCATCGATGAGGCAAGATAGGTAAGCCCCATGACGGGAAGCGACAAAACCGTCACAAGAAAATATTCCGACGCCATGACGGATATTTCGGGAGCTCCGCCCAAAAATGAAGGAAGACGTTCCGAAATCAAGACTCCGAAAAGCGCCACGCAGCAGCAAAAAAGAAAACTTACGGCAAAAGCCGTCTTCATAACGTTTCTTGCTTCTGCATCTTTGCCAGCACCGATCAGCTGAGACACCTGCACGGAAAAGCCCAAATTAACGGCATGCGACATGCCGCCCAAAAGCCAAATCGTCGGCGCAACGAGTCCAATAGATGCAGCCTGCAAGGAGCCTAGGCTGCCTGCCATGGATGCGTCCACATACTGCATGGCAACAGACACTATCTGCGCAAGCACTATAGGCAGGCACATTCTGCCTACCAGAATAAATCTTCTTATTGTTCCTGAACTTCCTGCCGAAATAATTTCGGCCGTTATATCGCGGGCCATGGATTACTCACTGCAATGCACGCGGGAAGGCCACGGAATTACTCGGTTCACAGTTTTTAAATATTGGGCATACTTGCTTCCATACAGATTAAGCAACGCAGGCTCCTCTGTCCTGACGATGACAAATATGAGCCAAGCATACGAACAGACGCTTGAAATAAGAAGCATCAAAAGATTACCCAAAAGCAAAGACAATCCGCAATAACCGAACAGCCATGCGGCATAGAGCGGATTTCGGGTCAAAGAATACACGCCATCGGTCCGCAACGACCTCTCGCGCACTGCTGAAATGATTTTTGCCCCCAACAGCGCATCCGAAAACAAAAATGCCGCAACGCCGAAACAGCAGGCGCCGGCCATTGCAAGAAAAAAACCGTGACAACCAACCGCACACTCCCCTAAACGGCCCTTTAGACAGGCATAACCGAGAAACAGAGTGAACAGGCACGTAGGAGTTACTATTAAAGGCCCAGCACCCGTCAGCGTCAGCCATCTGCTGTTTGAAATGCTCATCATACATCTCCCGGATCAAGGTTTTGCTCATCGCCGAATGCGGCAACCTGCGCTTGCGGCTAAGATTGATATGCAATATGACGGATTATAGCCAAGCGAGGTTGTTATGAGATCAGTGGGATTCGGAAATGAAGGCGGCAGAGCGCCGGGAGTGATTCTTGGATGCATGCGCATCGCGGATATGAGCTACGGCGACTTGGATCGACTTATTAAAACCGCGCTTGACTGCGGCGTCACTTGGTTCGATCTTGCGGACATTTACGGCAACGGCCGATGCGAAGAAAGATTCGGCGAGTTTATCTCCAACAACCCTTCGCTTCGCGATTCGATGTTCATTCAGAGCAAATGCGGCATCATCCCTGGAAAAATGTACGATCTCTCTTATGAGCACATCATTTCGAGCGCGGAACAGAGCCTGCGCCGAATGCGCCTGGACCATCTTGACATGCTGCTTGCCCACAGACCAGATGCGCTCATGGAACCGTACAGGATCGCCGAAGCCGTATCGACTCTCAAAGGCCAAGACAAAATCCTGCACTTCGGCGTTTCCAACATGAACGCAAGCCAGATGGACTTGCTTTTCCAGGCAAGCGGACATTATCCGAAAGCAAACCAGCTGCAGTTCGGTCCCGCCGCCGCGACCATGATCTCTCATGGCATGGAAACAAACATGCAAACGCCGGGCGCAATCAACAGAGACGGAGGAGTTCTGGATGCCTGCCGCATCCACGGCGTGACCGTTCAGGCATGGAGTCCGCTGCAGCTTCCCGAATGGCGCGGATGCATCATCGGCAATCCTTCTTGCCAAGCGCTTAATTCCAAACTCGGAGAAGTTGCTTACCGCATGGGATTGTCCATGGAAGGCGTCGTCGCGTCTTGGATTGCGCGCCACCCTGCGGGAATTCAGATGATTGCAGGCACAACAAATCCTGACAGGCTAAGAGCAATGGCAGCAGGCTATGAAAAAGAAATGTCAAGGGAAGACTGGTACGCAATCTATATGGCAGCAGGAAATCCATTGCCATGACTGATTCCCTGGCAGGATCTTGATAGCCAAAACTTTACATCCTGCCGTCAGCGGCATATCGGAATGCGAAAATTAGCAGCTTAATTTATAACAATCGCCCAATTCATTGAATTGAGCGATTTTCTTTGGCTATTGCCGATGGATACTGCTGACCGCGCGCTGGTACAGAACTAATATGATGTTAGCTAGCATCCTGAAGATTCAATTTTCATAGTCGCAGATGCGCCGACGCTTGCAGGCACTCGGTATACCAAATAGCATTTTTCCGATGCCGAATTTGTTGCGTTGTAGATATTTACGCCTTTCGGAACAAAATATTCTGAATCGTAGTCTTTGGAGACCTTTCCCGCGCATGCGCACCAGTCATATTCGCATATCTTATTTTTGTTTACGGATCTGCAAAGCGTATTTGCCGTGTTTGACGAATCTGTCTGTTTGGCGTATTTCTTTCCGTTAATGGTCTCTGTCTGAAAACCTTGACCGCCCTGCAAAAAGGCTATGACATATAATCTGTCGAGATATCCTTTATTCATGCCATATCTGATGCCGTCAACTTCGACATATGGCGTTTTTTCATAATCGGTCGCATTTGGATTGTCAGCTTTGGGAACCCATCCGATGTTCATGTCCACACCCTGGATAATTGCTTTGCCCCTAACTAAATTATTTGCTGAATGAATCGCGCCCTTTAAGCCCTGCAAACAAGCAATTTTGGCATCACTTTGCAAATTGATAAATTTTGGAGCCGCCGCTGCCGACAAAATGCCCAATATTACGATAACAACTATTAATTCAATTAAGGTAAAACCGTCATTTTTTTTAACAATCATAATTTTTACCAATGAAAACAAACTTTAGCCAGCAACTCATAAAACTAAAGTTTCGACACGTTTTACATCAACCTCTGCAGCAACCGCGCGTCGCCTTACGCAGAGTCGCCTAAATTTAGCCAGTTCCTTGCCCACCGACATAAAATCGAAAACGCCTAAATTTTAACCATGTGCTGAGAATTGTCCGCATTCATCGCACATGCGCCGATTCTAGGATATTTTTTTACGTTTAAATTTATAGCAAAAAAGCCGCATCGCTTTTGCGGTGCGGCCTGTAAAATTCATCCGTTCTGTGACATAGACGCTATTAGAAGTTTTCGGCGCTGATTTCAAAATAGCTCTGAGGATGCGCGCAGGTTGGGCAAACATCCGGAGCCTTGGTGCCGACGACGATATGTCCGCAGTTGCGGCATTCCCATACCTTGACTTCGCTCTTTTCAAATACGGCTGCGGTCTCGACATTCTTGAGAAGCGCACGATAACGTTCCTCATGACGCTTTTCGATAGCGCCGACGAGACGGAACTTAGCCGCAAGCTCAGGGAATCCTTCTTCTTCGGCGGTCTTGGCGAATGATTCGTACATGTCGGTCCATTCGTAATTTTCGCCGTCTGCCGCAGCTGCAAGATTCTGAGCGGTGCTGCCGATGCCCTGAAGTTCCTTGAACCACATCTTGGCATGTTCTTTCTCATTATTTGCGGTGCTGAGGAAGATGTCTGCGATCTGTTCAAATCCTTCCTTCTTGGCAACGGAAGCAAAATAGGTGTACTTGTTTCTTGCCTGAGATTCGCCGGCAAATGCTGCCTTCAGATTTTCTTCGGTCTTGGTTCCTGCATACTTGCTCATTATTGTTTCCTCTTTTTTGGTGTTGATGCTCTGTTTTTCTGCTTGCTTGGCGGTTTCGCCGAGCGGTTTGAAATCTTCTGCTGGATGCCCGCACAGAGGACACGTAAATCCTTCAGGAAGTTTGTCCCCCGGATACACATATCCGCAAACCGTGCAAATCCAGCCTTTTTGCGCCGAAGCGGTCACGCTGCCCTTCGGTTTTATCCATTTTTGATAATAATCATAGGTGACGGTCGGGTCATTTGAAAGTTCGGATCCATCAATAACTTCTGCAACAAACAGCATATGAGACCCGAGGTCCTGGCTTGATACCACTTTGGCGCTCATAAAGGCATTCGATTCTTTTGTGAGATATACCAAGCCGTTTGCCGATCTTGCGTATTCAATCGGAGCCAAGTCGGCAAGTTTGTCGACCGTTCTGCCGCTTTGCATGCCCCATCTCTTATACGTCGCAAAAGAAGAACTCTGCGTCAGAATCGACACATTGAATTCTCCCGATGCCTGAACCATGGAACATGTAAGATTATTTTTGTTTATTGCAACGCAGATCCTGGCAGGATCCGAAGCCACCTGTTCCACGGTATTGACTATGCATCCGTTATCCTTTCCGTCCTGTTTGGCCGTCAGCAGATAAAGTCCGTAAGATATTCGCATTATCGCATTTTTCATATATCCATCCTCCAATGCCCGCACGCTCCAAGATGCAGCTTACAATCAAGTATTTTTATTCTTTGGTTGCGATGCCGATCGAATCGAGCCAGCTTTGCACGTCTTTTTGCGTTGACGAGCCGTCAAAGCATTTGCCGCTCATCCACAGCGCATTTTTCGAGGCATGCTCGGCAAGAAGCTCGGCGCTGTTTCCGATGCCGGAACTTCCCGACGTGCAGAACGGAGCCGCGGCAATGCCGTCCAAATTCACCGATTCCGAAAATGTATAGATTATGCGCGGAGCCTCTCCCCACCATATCGGATATCCGATGAGAACTGTTCCGTACTGAGAAAGATTGTCGGGCATTTTTTTGATTGCTGGTCTTGATGAAGCATCGGCGTGTTCTTTTGACGCGCGGCTGTTAGGGTCGCGGTAATCGACGTCTTTGTCCGAATAGGCAATCTCAGGCTCAATCTCGAAAAGATCCGCGCCCGCCAAAGCCGCAGCCTTTTGGGCGACGTCTTTCGTAATTCCGGAGTGGGAATAATAAACAACGAGCGTTTTGTCGCCCGCAGCAAACGACGAAATACAAGACATCGCCAGCAAAGACGAAAATATTAGAGAAAGCGGCTTATTTGTCATCAGTATTGCCTCGTTTTTTGCCCTTAGGTCTGGTCATGTTATAACTCATGCCTATCATCTCGCAAACATCAGCATCAGATACCGAACCGTCAAGCCGAATCGTGAGCCAATGATCCTTGTTCATGTGATATGCAGGGTGGATTCCTTCTTTGTTCCTGAAAGATCCAAGAAGCGCCGGCTCGCATTTCACATTCAGGATTTCAATCGACTCCTGCTGCCTTTCATGTAAACCCAGCTTGTCTGCGGTCACTCTCATAATAAGCGCAAACCACTTGCCAGAAGCAGGATGTCGCATGACCATGCTTTCAAAATCAGAAAACGGATTGTCGGGAACGATGCCGAATTCTTGCTCGACATAGGCAACCGCAGACGCAGCATGTTTTCCCCATCGATTTTTGCCGCATGCATCCATGTCTGCATCCTGTCTTTATGTTCTTAAGCGTTCGAACCCAGTCAGCGCGCATCTAACAACTCAGAGGACGTCGCCTGCCAAAGCGCAGTTCTTTTCACAAGCTCAAGTCCAAAAGAAAGTCGCCGGCTATTTGTTCGAACGGCGAATCGCAAGCTTAGCGCTTAGACAAAACTTGCAGCGCTGCAGCAGCCCCCGTTAACGCCCAGACTCTCATGAAATCCGAGAAACTAGGCTAATGGTACCGCCATCCGCCTGCAAAAGATCAAATCTGTTGCGTAAATCTTGGCAACAAACATGTCTCCTTAAAGAACCGGCATCCGCGTTGAAGGTTACTACGTAAGGATAACCAAAACCCAAATACATCTCTTCATTCCCATCATGGCTCATTATCTTGCCGTACGGGCATCCATTCCATTTAAAACCTATGATGGCGCATTTTATTTTCAAAAAAACAGAATGTGCCTAACAAGGCTGCCAAACTCAAAATATAAAGATCACCTCAAAAAACAAGGGCTCGCCGGGGCATCAATCACTCAGATATTCGGCCGATGAAATACAATTAAGGCATATCGACAGAAATGCTGCAAACAGACATATCAACCGGACAAAATATGAACCTTAACCGCTTATCGGCCATTACGGCTGCCGCATGCTGCCTAGCAGCATTTTCATCGCCGGCAAATGCAGCTGACATTGAAAAATATCATCAGTCGATCGCTGACAAAAACTTGCGCGATTTGAACATGTACATGTCCATGGACGTGCTTTCCGATAAAAACGGTTCTGAAAACCTCAATGCCATCCTTAAAAAGGAATCGGACAGCCATCGCATGCAGATGATCGAAAAATTCGATAAAGACATGCAAGAATTTCTTGTAGAAACCAGAAACAGACCTGATGACGAAGAAGGCAGTTTAAAATACGTGCCGTGGTACAAAATCTGCTACGCAGATGCTTTCGTTACTGCAGACAATTCAAAAATCAGCATCATCAGAAAGTGCACTGCATTCTATGGCGGCGCGCACGACGGTCATTGGACGCATACGTCGACATTCGACATTGCATCGGGCAACTTGCTCACCCTCGATCAAGTTTACGGAAAAGCCAATGTTCTAAAAGCAGCTCTCGGAGCTCTTCGAAAATCAAAAGATCGAGAATATTTCGACGAAAACTATGAAGAACGCGCATCAAAAATGATTCTTTCGGGACAAATACCCTGGTTCATCGAAAACGATTCGACGCTGGTTTTGAGATTTGACGAATACGCCATAGCTTCATATGCTGCAGGCCCTACCGAGGTAGTAATTCCGATTGTCGACGGGAAAATATCTGGCGCCAAAGCAAAAACGAGAGACCCTATTCTGAATCTGGACAGCTATCCCGAGGAATCAGAAACCTCGCATGAACTTGTTAAACGCCGCGTCACGGCCAAACCTGCAAGAGGCGGCGCTTTTGAATTTGACGATTTGTATCCTGCAGACGCCAATACGGCTAATCTCTGGTACCGCGCAGGACTTGCCAAACGCTCAGCCGATATGGCCGACGAACTGGCTGCAAGCGCCGTGTATTTTGACGACGAAGGAAACGAAAAAGGCCGCAGCGTAAGATGCGATGCCAAAATCGTCCGTGCCGACAATAAATATCTCAGCATCCTGGACGCATGCAGCAATGATATGGGCGCAGCGTGGCACATCACCCATAATATCGACGTCAATGGCTCTGAGATATTGATACCGTCAAGGCTGCTTGGCGGCAAGCAAGCCCTGAAAGCCATGATGATTTCGGCAGTATCGGGAACCGTTCCCGCGACGGATCTCAAACCTGATTGGCGCAAGGACGTGGAAGCGTCTATAAATTATGAATCCGCATTGCCATGGACAATCGGCAAAGGATTCATAACCATCGAGTTCAGCGGCATCCGCGCCCTCCGCAATGACGGACAGCCTGTTGAAATCAAACTGGCGTTCTCAGAACAGGCAAATGCCGAAGAATAACCGATACTCGAAAACCATCATCGTTCATTGATGGCAAACGGGCAGCAAATCCGTGCCGTCCTTTTGAATTTGATGCGCGACATTCGAAAAACCGAGGAATACCGCATGTCCAATGAGCTAATCACCATGGCTTTTATCTACGATTTTGACGGGACGCTTGCCGACGGTTCGATGCAGGAATATGAACTCATTCCGAACTTGGGCATGACCCCTGAAGAATTTTGGAATGCGTCAAGCCGAATTCAGGAAGCGGACAATGTGGACGGAATACTCGCCTACCTTTATCTCACGATAAAGCTTGCACGAGACAAAAACATCCGCCTGAGCCGCGATTATTTTGCAAGCTGCGGCGAACGCATCCCATTCTTTAAAGGCGTCGAGACCTGGTTTTCGCGCATCAACAAATACGGAAAATCAAAAGGCGTGGAAGTATGCCATTACATCATTTCATCGGGAATCAGGGAAATGATCGAGGGAACGAAGATAGCGTCCCAATTCAAAGCCATCTATGCTTCGACATACATGTATGATTCTGACGGATCGCCCATCTGGCCCGCAAGATCCGTCAACTACACCAACAAAACCCAATATATGTTTAGGCTGAGCAAAGGCGTCCAGGACGAAACCGACGACTACTCCGTCAACGCCTATCAGCCACAATCAGAACGCTCCATTCCGTTTTCCCGAATGATTTATTTCGGAGACGGCGCAACCGACATCCCATGCATGAGGCTGGTCAAAAACAACGGCGGGCATGCCATCATGGTTTATGACGAAAATTGCGCCAAAAGCAAGGAAAACGCCATCAAAGACATGAAGTGCGATCGCATTTCCCTGGCAGCACCGAACGATTATTCATCGGGAAGCATGCTGGAACGCGGAACCAAAATGATCATCGACGCGGTATCGGCAAATGCCATGTTTCAGGAACTCCAGGCAAAAGGTTCGCTATAGACAGCTATTTGAGGCAGAACAATGATCTACGCAGTAATATCAGACATCCACGGAAATGCAAGACAGCTCAGAAAAGCATTTAGCATAGCTGATGCGAATGGATGCGACGCCATACTTCTGTTAGGTGATCTTCTGTACCATGGTCCCAGAAATCCAATAACCGACGGTTACGACGCAAAAGAGACAGCGGCTCTTCTGAATGTAAGGAAAAATTCAGTGATAGCCGTGCGCGGCAATTGCGATGCCGAAGTTGATCAGATGATGCTGGATTTTCCGATCGACGCACCGTATAACCAGCTGCTCTCGCCAACCGGAAAAATATTCATGATGCACGGACACCTTCACGATCTGAACAGACTGCCT
>JAZQPH010000266.1:0-2867 GCA_045628385.1 Succinivibrionaceae bacterium | reverse complement strand
GGGTTTTTTCTTGCCAAACATCAATTTAGGGTTTAATTCAAATAATTGTTTTTAGTATAATGTGCGTTGGATCGCGCTAACTGCGATTAGTGCAAAAATTATCAATATAAACAGAACTATAAATAAGGAATAGGAAATGGTACTAGGCAAGCCGCTTTCGGATCCGACGACCGAATGGTTTATTCTCCATAGCCACAAGAGGAAGTATCCTGCGAAGATCACCATAATTCATGAGGGCGAAAAGGCTGATACCCTGTACTACGTTATTTCTGGTACTGTTGCCGTATTGATTAAAGACGACGAAGGTAAGGAGATGATTCTCTCTTACTTGAATCAAGGTGATTTTATCGGCGAACTCGGATTGTTTGATGAGTCAGAAGATCCGAAGCGCACGGCATGGGTTCGCGCCAAGACCGCATGCGAAGTTGCAGAGATTTCTTACAAAAAGTTTAAGCAGCTCGTTCAGGTAAATCCTGAAATATTGATGCGTCTGGCTGCTCAGATGGCAAGAAGACTTCAATCAACTTCCATGAAGGTTAACAACCTTGCATTCTTGGACGTTACCGGTCGAATTGCTCAGACTCTTCTCAACTTGGCTCATCAGCCTGATGCGATGACCCATCCTGACGGAATGCAGATCAAGATCACCCGACAGGAAATCGGTCAGATCGTCGGTTGTTCGCGAGAAACCGTCGGCCGCATCCTGAAGATGCTGGAAGAAGAGGGGCAGATTTCCGCACACGGCAAGACTATAGTCGTATACGGAACCCGCTGATACGGAATCGTATTCCCAAGCGCATGCCCCATGGCATGCGCTTTTTCTTTGTGTTTTGGGTTGCTTTGCGAAGCGAACACACCAATTTGCATCGATCAATTAACTAACCGTCTCGAATGACAGGAGAATTCATATGTCAAACACTACAAGAGACATGTTCGACAAATATTACTTTCCGCTTTTCACCCCGCCCGCTTTTATTCCGGTAAAGGGAAAGGGCTGCAGACTGTGGGACGAAAACGGCAATGAATACATCGATTTCGGCGCCGGCATCGCTGTCACCAGCCTCGGTCACTGCAATGACATTGCGGTTAAGGCACTTAAGGAACAATCAGAAAAACTGTGGCATGTCAGCAATCTCATGACCAATGAGCCCGTTATCGCGCTTGCCAAGAGACTCGTTGAAAACACGTTTGCCGACAAAGCATTCTTCTGCAATTCCGGAGCTGAAGCAAACGAAGGCGCATTCAAGCTTGCGCGCCGCTATGCTCTAGAAAAATTCGGTCCTGAAAAAGACGAAATTATTTCATTCAATTCGTCATTCCACGGCAGAACGCTCTTTACCGTTTCTGTAGGCGGACAGAGCCACTACTCCGAAGGATTCGGACCGAACCCCGGTTCCATCACGCACATCGATTACAACGATATCGAGGCTCTGCGCAAAGCTATTTCAAAAAAAACCTGCGCAGTCGTTCTTGAACCGGTTCAGGGCGAAGGCGGCATTATTCCTGCGGCACCGGGTTATCTCGAAGCCGTAAGAAAACTGTGCGACGAAAACGACGCCCTGCTCGTTTACGACGAAGTTCAGACAGGTTGCGGCCGCTCGGGCAAATTATTTGCTTACATGCAGTCTGGCGTAGCGCCTGATATCCTTACGACTTCCAAAGGTCTCGGAACAGGCTTCCCAATCGGAGCATTGCTTGCTACCGACAAGGTTGCTTCCGTATTCACGCCGGGCGTTCACGGCACGACTTTCGGCGGCAACGCCCTTGCCTGCGCGGTTGCGGACAAAGTTATTGCAACCATCAGCGATCCTGAATTCTTAAAGGGCGTGGATGAAAGGAGCCGCTGGTTCTTTGATGCTCTGAACGAATTAAAAAATGAAACCGGAGTATTCAAAGAGATCCGCGGCATGGGCCTCTTAATCGGAGCCGTCCTGGACGATAAATTCAAAGGAAAGGCCAAGGATATCCTGAAACTCTGCGCCGACAAGAGATTGCTGGTTCTCGTGGCGGGCGGCAGCGTTGTGCGCATTGCCCCTGCCCTCAATATTTCAAGAGAAGAATTTGAAGCCGGCATGCAACGCTTCAAAGAGGCAGTTCAGGAATTTGCAAAGTCTCAAAATTGCTGATATCGCCGCAAACATAAGTTAACGGAGAAAGGCGACCGCAACGGCCGCCTTTTCTTTTTGAGAGCTTGATACTTCTATACCGAGAATGACCTAATTGCCTTCGCTCTTGTTTTGGGCGGCAAAGGTCCTAACAGAGTCAATAATTAGTGATATATGATCCATAAGAGGTAGCTTTAATGTGACGAAGGCCGATGCCACCTAGCGATCGCAATTTTAAACTGAAAATGTTAATTGAAGCGGATGCAACTGTTTAAATTCGTCGTTGCGTATAAAATGTTGATAAGAAAGATCATGCGAATTAATTTTGGAAACTTCCGGAATATCGTTCATCGCAGATTATGTGCAGGATGTAAAAGGATTCATCATGAGCGAAGATAAAAGAGAACTTCTAAGCAATCCGTACGGCGAGGCTGCTTATGAAACGTTCCGTAGATTAGAAAAAGCTTATGTAGATAAAAGCTCTGCAATAAAAGATCTGGAAAGCAAAAATACTCCTCGATATCCCGTGCACCTCCGTCCGCGACGCTTCGGCAAAAGCACGTTTGTACAGATGCAGAAATGCTTCTACGATATTTCATATAAAAGCAAATATGAAAAAATTTTTTCTGGAACGGATACCTTCAAAGAAATCCTCGAAAGCCGCAACAGCTATCACGTCATACATTTTGATTTTTCCAAAGTCAGCACCCAAAGCATGCCCTCTATGCTGAACAGTTTTTTCTCGGCAGTGTCGGGCGGCAT
>JAZQPH010000265.1:0-3993 GCA_045628385.1 Succinivibrionaceae bacterium | reverse complement strand
CATGGCTACGATCCGACTTCGCCGTTGATTTTGGCAAGAAGCTGGACTTTCTTGACTTCCTGATACTGGCGGTAGAGTCTGTAGCAGACATTCGCCATTTCCTTGCCGAGAGTGGTCGGTGTAGCAGGCTGTCCGTGGGTTCTTGAAAGCATCGGCAGATCGCGGTACTTGTGGGCAAGATCGCGGATGGCTTTGATTACCTGTTCCATCATCGGCAGGATGACTTCGTCGCGGCCGTGCTTGAGCATGAGCGCGTGGGAGTTGTTGTTGATGTCTTCCGAGGTGCAGGAGAAGTGGATGAACTCGCTCACCGCGTTGATTTCGGCATTGTCTTTGATTTTTTCTTTCAGGAAGTACTCAACGGCTTTGACGTCGTGATTCGTGGTCTTTTCGATCTCTTTGATGCGCATTGCGTCGGCTTCGCTGAAGTTGTTTGCGATGGAATCAAGAAGAGCGACGGCTTCATTCGAGAATGCAGGAACTTCTGCGATGCCGGGCTCGGAAGAAAGCGTCTTGAGCCAGGTGATTTCTACCTGAACGCGGTACTTGAGAAGACCGTATTCGGAAAAAATGCCGCGAAGATCGGAGCACTTCGATGCGTATCTTCCGTCAATCGGAGAGATGGCGGTGAGTTGTGAAAGTTCCATTCGGAATATCTCCTGATTTATGAAAAAATTCTGGTGTTATCTTGATAATTCGGAGAGCAGCCTCTTCGAGCAGGCTATGGTCTTCGATTTGTTCAAAAGGAAATTGACGTTGGTTCCGCCGAGCTGGCGCCACAGATACGCCGCACGGAGGGCTGCCGCAAGCAGCGCTCTCACGTATGTCATGTGCGTCGTATTCTTAAGATTTTCTTCTTCTCCGTGAATGCTGATTTTGGCAAGCTTTCCCGAAGCGTTTTGCGAATACCAGTCAGCCAGCGACGAGGCGACGAAATTTGATTTGTCGCTTCTTGCGGGCAGCTCGCTTTTGATGCCGTCTATGGCTTTTGCCATTTCGGATCTGGCTTTTGGCTCCTTGCGGTAGTTCGCTTCAAGCATGAGGGCGCCGGTCACGTACCTGAGCGTGTCCTGGCATTCGATTTTGCCGAGAGATTCTGGAGATGCCCAGAAAGTGAGACCGTTTCTGAGTTTTCTCATGTCGTAAATGCTCATGGTGCTTTCTGGACTTATCTTGAGAACGCCTCTTGTAAGGTTGTCGATGCCGTCGGTATTCAATTCGCCTTCTCTTGCGATGCGGGAGATGAGATATCCAGCTTCGGCAAGAGCCGCAAGCGCGTACGTAATCTTCTCAATATCCATTTCTTGTCTTCTCAATAGTTCCGAAAAAATATTTCTCAGCGGCTGATGATGTTCCTGCAAGCAAGCCGGTTCGTGCGGCGTTTATGCGATCACTCCGCCGCCTAAGCAGACTTCGCCTTGGTAAAAGACCGCCGATTGGCCGGGAGTCGCGGCGAACACTGGTTCCTTGAAAACGACCTCGACTTCAAAATCGCCTTTTGGATAGACGGTGCAAGGCTGATCGGGCTGTCTGTATCTTGTTTTTGCGGCGCATTCGATCGGCTCTTTGAGCGGCTCGCGCGAAACCCATGAAAGTTTTTTTGCGGTGAGTCTGTCCGACCAGAGCAGCGGATGATCCGAGCCTTGCGCGACCACGAGCACGTTGCGTTCCAAATCTTTTTTGACCACGTACCATGGTTCGCCCGAGCTTTTCTTCATGCCGCCTATGCCGATGCCTTTTCTCTGACCGAGGGTATGGAACATCAGCCCGTCGTGCTGTCCGATGACTTGACCGTCGGCTGTTTCGATGTTTCCCGGGGTTGCGGGAATGAACCTTGCGAGGAAATCTTTAAATTTGCGCTCGCCGATGAAACATATGCCGGTAGAGTCTTTTTTGGCTGCGGTCGCAAGACCAAGTTTGGCGGCAAGCGGGCGCACGTCTTCAGATTTTATGAGGTCGCCCACGGGGAAGATGGTCTTTTCGATGCGATCATGCGACACGGCATGGAGAAAATAACTCTGATCTTTGTTGGGATCGCGGCCTCTCAAGAGCTCATATTTGCCGGTGCTTTCGTTTAATCTGTTTTGGGCAAAGTGTCCGGTAGCGATGTAGTCCGCGCCCAGATCCTCGACCGCATATTCAAGAAATGCCTTGAATTTGATTTCGCTGTTGCACAGGATGTCGGGGTTCGGCGTTCTGCCGTTTTTGTATTCGTCGAGGAAAAATTCAAAGACGTTGTCCCAGTATTCGGATGCGAAATTGACTGTCTTGAGTTCGATGCCGAGCTTGTCGCAGACGGCTCTTGCGTCTGCCAAGTCTTTGGCTGCCGAGCAATATCCCGTGTCATCGTCTTCTTCCCAGTTTTTCATGAACAGGCCGGTGACTTCGTAGCCTTTTTCTTTGAGAAGATAAGCCGAAACGGATGAATCGACCCCGCCGGACATGCCGACAATGACCTTTTTCGATGACATGCGCTTTTTGTACCTCGGGACTAGCAAATGCAAAACTCCCTTATTTTACCGGATCGCGGCACCGTCCCATCAGGGAAGGCATGAAATGGTCTGAATGAGCAGCGCTCGCCGATGATTTTCGCAGTCTCTTCTGATGACCATTTGCATCGCGGCGATCACGAATGCGCAGTCGGTGTTCGGCATTCGGTCTGCCCGGTATGATAGGAGGAGAACAGCGAAATTCGAAATGAAAACGAGAGACTAGCTTTTTCGGCAAATAACTTTATCGAGACGAACTTTATGAATGAATTGACAAATGACGATTTTTATCGGATTGCGGGAGAATATGACCGTCTGGCCGTTGACTATTGTCTGATGGCAAATGACGGCCAATACAGAGGCTATGAGTCTCACAAAACCGCCGTGTCGTTTGCCATGCAGACGATCATAAAAAGGAATTGCGATGCAGAACTTGACGGTGTCTCAATGAGTTCTTGGATATCGGATATAGAAAAGGCTTCTGCAGAAGAAATATCTTCATCTTTGTTCTTTTTCGTGCCGGAAATAACGGGTAGGGATGCCAAAGGAAATTTAATTTTCGGCGGCTCTGCTCCTGCTAACGACGGCGGTCCGGTTCCATACTGGTATGCCTTTTTGAAACCGCCGCATGGGACAGTACCCGTTGTAAAAAACGGCGTGACGGTGCGAAAGCGCTATGGGGTGGAGGATTTTGAAATAGTGAACCGCGCGTTGTTTCCGCATGGATTGGCCGGACTTGTCATCTACGAATGGTCTACGGACTGGTCCAGTTATTTTGACGCGGGTCATGAATGGTGGGGAGCCTCCTGTTGGAGCATATATGACAAAGTAGCCGAGCGGTTTGCGGTGATAGTTGCTTCTGCGACTGACTGAGCTAGAAACGATGTGATTTTCCATACTGCGGCGACACGCAAAACTGCGTTATATTCTACGTTTTCGAAAGCTTTTGGCGGTTTTCAATCATGGTCGCATGACAAAACTAAATTGTCTATTTTTGAAACAAAATTTATAGTAAAAGGTTCTAAATCAATCACTCAGCAGTTGGTTTATGCCAATAATGAAGCGGCTACGATCTTTCGGTATCTCGTCGCTTTGATGCAAACTTTCAGCCGATGTCGTAATCTCCGGCATCAAATTTGAAGAAAAATTGAAAAGACCGGCAATACAACCTATTATGGTATGACGAGAGGGCTAATTCGGCGCGAATCATGAAACAAATATCTATCGGCAGAGAGTCATTTGCCAAATTCATCGAAAATGACAATTACTACGTCGACAAAACTCCGTTTATAAAAGAAGCATTCAAAAATGAGCAAAGCGACGTTCTGCTGATTACCCGTCCGCGCCGTTTCGGAAAAACCCTGACCATGAGCACGTTTCATGAGTTTCTCCGCATAAATCCGAACAATCCCGACAACCCTGAAGACATCTCTTATCAAGAGCGTCTGTTCAAAGACACCAAGATTTTTGAAGACAAGGAATTTTGCCAAGAATACATGGGCAA
>JAZQPH010000264.1:0-4052 GCA_045628385.1 Succinivibrionaceae bacterium | reverse complement strand
GTGAGTAAGCATCGCGCTGCCTTAAAAAAGTTTTTTGCCCCAGCCGAGTTTCTCGCGGAGCGTATGATAATAGGAGTAGTTTTTCGGATGAACCAGCTTAAGCGGTGTCTGGCTCTTCTTGATGATAATGTTCTGGTGCGGCGTCATGATAACGTTCTTTTGCCCGTCGAGCGTCACGACGTGGGCTTCGCTGCCCAAAAAATCAACCGATACCGTTCTCTCGTCGCTTATGACGATCGGTCTGTTGCTGAGCGTATGCGGAAACATTGGAATCAGGCAATAGGCATTGATGTCTGGGGTCATGATCGGGCCGCCGGCAGAAAGCGCATAGGCAGTTGAGCCGGTAGGCGTGCACACGATGAGTCCGTCAGCGCGCTGGCTGCTCATGAAATCGCTGTCGATAAAGATTTCAAAATCGATCATGTGGGCTATCGCCTTGGGATGGATGACAGCTTCGTTCAGCGCGGCATGCGTTTCGATAATGACGTCTTCGTCCATTACCGAAACTTCAAGCAGGGTGCGCTGTTCGGTGGAGTATTGACCCATAAGAACGGGTTCAAGCAGTTCTTCAAAGCCTTCGGGATTGATGTCGGCCAAAAAGCCCAAATGGCCGCGGTTGACGCCGATGACGGGAATGTCGAGTTTGGCAAGATCGCGTGCTGCTCCTATCATGCTGCCGTCGCCGCCTACGACTATGGCCAAATCCGCATGCCTGCTGACCGAACCGCCGGTGAAAGTTTCGACGTTTTCGAGAGAACATCGCTTGGCAATCCGTTCGTCGGCAGAAACGCCGATGTCCAATTTTTTCAAAAAGGCGCAGAGATCCCTGATCGTGGCTTTGAATTCCATGCCTTTTCTCGGCATGCCCAGAATGGCAACGTTCCTGAATTCCATCCGCAATCCTCCTTTATTGCGCTTAGTATATATGAACGCAGGTCGTGCTTGTATATAAAGTGGCGCGTGCGCGGAAAATTCGTGTATTTGCGCAATTTTTTCTTTTTGCTTGAAATTCTACAAAGCGTCCCCATATTGTTAATTGAGCAAGAAATTGCAGTTGCAATGTTAACTACAGGAAACAGATATGTCAGAAGAGAATCAGCAGCAGGAAACTCAGAACGAGGCAGAGACGGTTCAGAACGCACAGGCCGCTGAAGCGCAGGCAGAGAATATTGAATCCGCCGGCGAGGACAATGTTGAAATTTCGCCTACCGCTGAATGGCAGGCAAAACTCGACGCCATGGCTCTTGAAGTCAAAAAGGCGCAGGAGACCGTCAAGTACACTCTCGCAGACATGGAAAATCTCCGCCGCCGCACGGCTCAGGACGTCGAAAAGGCCAGAGCTTATGGCATCGAAAAGTTTGCAGAAGAGCTCGTGCCGGTTATAGATGCTCTTGAAAAGTCACTTGAGCATATGCAGGGTGACGCCGAGCAGCTCAACTCTGCCCGCGAAGGCATCGAAATGACTTGCAAACAGTTCATGACCGTTGCGGAAAAGCATGGACTCAAGCAAATCAATCCTCTCAATCAGCCGTTCGATCCTAATGTCGCAAATGCGATTCAGATGGTCGACGCTCCTGAAGGAGTTGAACCTAACACGGTAATCAACGTATTCCAGAAGGGCTACACCTTAAACGGCAGAACTATTCGCGCTGCCATGGTCGTAGTGTCTAAGCCAAAACCGATCGAAGTAAACGCATAAAAATTCCAGGGAACGGCTTGAAAAATTGATAACCGCCCCTACATTAAGTAACAGAGACCCGCGGGGCGGGACAAAGTTTTAAATATAAAAATATCTTAGGAGACAGAAAATGGGCAAGATCATAGGCATCGACCTCGGAACGACAAACTCTTGCGTCGCAGTCATGGACGGCGCTAACGCCAAGGTACTTGAGAATGCCGAAGGCCACCGCACAACCCCTTCCATCATCGCATACACCAACGACGGCGAAATTCTTGTCGGCGACGTTGCAAAGCGTCAGGCGGTAACCAACGCTCAGAACACCCTTTATTCCATCAAGCGTCTCATCGGACGCCGCTTCGACGACGCGGAAGTTCAGCGCGATAAGAAAGTGATGCCGTTTGACATTGTCCGCGCTGACAACGGCGACGCTTGGGTCAACGTTAAGGGCAGCAAGATGGCTCCTCCTCAGGTTTCCGCAGAAGTCCTGAAGAAGATGAAGAAGACCGCTGAAGACATTCTCGGCGAAACCATCACCGAAGCGGTCATCACCGTCCCAGCATACTTCAACGACGCTCAGCGTCAGGCAACCAAGGATGCAGGACGCATCGCGGGTCTTGACGTAAAGCGCATCATCAATGAACCAACCGCTGCGGCATTTGCTTACGGCGTAAACAACGTCAAGGGCGAAAAGACCATTGCGGTTTATGACCTTGGCGGCGGTACCTTCGATATTTCCATCATCGAAATCGACGAAGTAGACGGTGACAAGTCATTTGAAGTTCTCGCAACCAACGGCGATACCCACCTCGGCGGCGAAGATATCGACAACAAGATCATTAACTACATTGCCGATGAATTCCAGACTTCCAACGGTGTGGATCTTCGCAAAGATCAGCTTGCTCTGCAGCGTCTCAAGGAAGCTGCTGAAAAGGCCAAGATCGAACTTTCTTCCGCTCAGCAGACCGAAATCAATCTGCCGTTCATCACTGCAGACGCTACCGGTCCTAAGCACCTCAATCTCAAGATCACCCGTTCTAAGCTTGAGTCCCTCGTAGAAGACATCGTTCTTGCTACCATCGAGCCTGTTAAGAAAGCGATCAGCGATTCCGGCAAGTCTCTTTCCGAAATCGACGAAGTCATCCTTGTCGGCGGTCAGACCCGCATGCCTTTCGTTCAGAAAGTTGTTGCAGAATACTTCGGCAAAGAGCCACGCAAAGACGTTAACCCAGACGAAGCGGTTGCTCTCGGTGCGGCTATTCAGGGCGGCGTGCTTTCCGGTTCCAAGACCGACGTGCTCCTTCTTGACGTTACTCCGCTGTCGCTCGGCATCGAGACCATGGGTTCTGTCATGTCAACTCTCATCGAGAAGAACACGACCATCCCTACCAAGAAATCTCAGGTGTTCTCTACCGCTGAAGACAATCAGCCGGCAGTTACCATTCATGTTCTTCAGGGCGAACGCAAGCAGGCCAGCATGAACAAGTCTCTCGGACAGTTCAATCTTGAAGGAATTGATCCGGCTCCTCGCGGAACTCCGCAGATCGAAGTTACTTTCGATATCGATGCCGACGGCATCCTGCACGTTTCCGCAAAGGACAAGAAGACCGGCAAGGAACAGTCCATCACCATCAAGGCTTCTTCTGGTCTCAGCGAAGACGATATTCAGCGCATGATTCATGAAGCAGAACAGAATGCTGCTGAAGACAAGAAGTTCGAAGAACTCGTCAAGACCAAGAACAGCGCCGATCACACCGCTCATGAAGTTTCCAAGAAGCTTCGCGAATGCGGCGATGCAATCTCTGCAGCAGACCGTGAGAAGATTGAAAAGGCCGTTGCCGAACTCGAAACCGCTTCCAAGGGTTCCGACAAGGATGAAATCGAAGCCAAACTCAACGCTTTGATGCAGGTTTCTGGTCCTCTTGCTCAGGCTGAACAGGCCAAGGCAGCAGGTCAGGGTCAGCAGCAGGCAAGTTCCGCTGGAAAGGCTGACGACGACATCATCGACGGCGAATTCACCGAAAACAAGTAATTTGCCAATAACCGCAAATTGACGTAAGGCGCATGCCGGCTTACCCGGCATGCGTTTATCGCTAAATAAGGAACGGTGTGACATGAAGGATTATTACGGCGTGCTTGGCCTCGCAAAAGATGCCTCGGAAGCTGATATCAAAAAGAAATATCGCCAGTTGGCGATGAAATATCATCCTGACCGCAACCGCGACGATCCTAAGGCTGCCGAAGAGAAATTCAAGGAAGTCAAAGAAGCATACGAAGTGCTCTCTGATCCTCAGAAGCGCCAGATGGTAGATCAGGGCATTGATCCTAACGATCCTCAGACAGGCGGCTTCGGAGGCGGCGGATTCGGCGGATT
>JAZQPH010000263.1:0-2354 GCA_045628385.1 Succinivibrionaceae bacterium | reverse complement strand
TCTGTATGAACGCATGTGGTCAGACATAAATTTCCTATTTTTCAATTTTGCAAAAGTTGTCCTCGTTTGATAATTTTTAGAATTTAAATTCTTAAACTCTTCATTTACATATTCATATATCTTCTCAGCTTTTGAATAATCTGATTTGAAGTCACTGTATTTGAAGCCGTGATTCTTAACAGTTCTATCAAAGTAGGCATACCTGAATTTTTTGGAATTTTTGCTCTTTTTGAATTTATAATCTTTGCCTCTAATCCTTGAATTAACATAAATTCGATCTGCACTAACAACAATTGTTTTATTCTTGAATGAATAGATCCTGTTGCCGTTAGATGTAATCTTCTCAAATTTAGAGTACTTCTCTATCGCACTTTTTAGCATGCTAAAATTATCATTAGCTTTCGTAAGCTCCGAGCTTTTATGTCCGATGTTTTGAGAATTTCTGCGCAAAAGTATATTTAGAGCATCTAAATTGCCGTTTTCTGCTTTCTTTTGTAAAAATCACAACCATGATTGTTGGGCACCCACTAATTTTTCAAGTTTAATCTTCGATGCAGTTTTGATATCTTCTCTCTTTTGCCGCGCTTCTATGCATAAAGATTTAATCAGATAAGAGCGCATGAACCTTGGAATTTTTAGCATGCTAAAAATTTTGTACTTGAGTTTAATTTTTTTGTATGCATCTTTGCTCATCTTCGACAAGAATTCATACACTTCTTTTTTGATTTGTTTGTTGTACTTGTAAGATTCATTTCTGATTTTTTGGTACTCCGACCAAAGAGATTTTTCTCGGTCATTGTTAAAGTTTTCTGCTGCTCTTTTTTCTTTTTTCATCTGTTCATTTACAGATTCTTCATTGCTAGTCGCATCAAAATCGCATTTTTCTGCCGACTCTTTTTTATTCTTGATTTGATCATCGAACGGAATAAACGCCCCGAATTTATCCTCAAGTTTCTTTTTTGAAAAAATTCTGTCTACTGTGCTGGCTTTTACCTGAATACCGTTTTGATCGTAGAAAACAAAACCATTGGCTTTGATTTTGATTCCGCAATTATTTCGTTTAAGAATGTCATGAAAAGTTTCCCAATCGTTTGCTTTGGTCAATTCTTCCTTAATTCTTCTTACGGCTGAGCATAAAGATTCTTCGCCTCTGTGAATTTCTATCTTATCAATGCGGTTCTCAACGGAAGGTCTTATAAACTCATGATTATCTTTACTTAGATTATATTTATCTTCACAAATAACGCATGCCTTGGCTAATTTTGTATATGACTGATACGGCTCTAATATATTCTTGGTTTTGGGATGAATTTTGTTAATAACGATATGCAAATGGAAATGATCGGTGTCGCCGTGAACTACGCTCAGCCGCTGATATTCTTCCATGCCCAATTCTTTGACTACGATAGCTTCGCAATCTTTCAAAACTTCAGATGACGGTTTTTCTCCAGCAGGAAAACTCATAATCAAATGCAATGTTTTATCGCTTGTTGATCTTGTATTCATCATCTGAATTGCAGTAGCTTCGATGCATGCAACGTTGACTTCTTCTGCCAAAAAGTTCTGAAAGTTAATTTCGCCTACTCGCGCGTCTATGCCCTTGGAATTGGTTAAATAGCGAACAAGACCTGTAAACGATCTATTTGAATCATTCTTTTTCTCAACTTCATAAATTATCATAATGTAACCTCAACTTTTTTAGCATGCTAAAATTACATCCTCAAAATTTTTTCCATAACGTCCTGAAGCTGAAGCCTGTTGTACTCTATTTCATGAAGCAATCTCACTATGCCTTTGCTGTGATAATAAGAAACCTTCAATTGATCGGTCAGCCATAATTTAAGCAAGCCTCCCAATCTTCCCAAGTCGCCGTTCACAATTATCAGGTCATGTATCCGTTCTAAATGCTCGTTACTTTTAGGCGTAAAACCGCACCCTACCTGTCTCAAATACTCCCCGACAGATAAATTACACTTCTGCGCATTGGCGCAGATAATCTCTTTATCTTCATGAGATATTCTGAAATGTATCTGATCGCATTTGCTGCCGTTGCTTATAGGTTTATCGTGCTTCATATAAGGTTATTCTTCTTACTCTGTCTTAACATTTTGTCGTTTTCGACAAAATTTCAAGACAGCAGGATGCATGGTTCGTTGAGCAGAATGCGAATAAGACATCGTAAATGTGTGTACACATTTACCCATCCTGCGATTTCTCACCCTCGTTATAACGAGGTTCATTATAGGTTATTTTTATGTTATTTTTAGGTTATTCGGAGAAATAACCTAAAAATAACATAAAAATAACCTTAAAATAACATTGACATAACATATTTTAAGAAATAACATAAAAAT
>JAZQPH010000262.1:0-8550 GCA_045628385.1 Succinivibrionaceae bacterium | reverse complement strand
CTCATCAAATCAATAGTCGAAGCGCTTGTTCCGTATACCTCGGTGCTCATAGCCTTTTCGGTCGTGACCGTCTTAAGCCCCAGCCTGAAAAATTGCGCTTCGGCGGTCAGCGCGGCACTTACGATCAAATTTATTCAGACTGCCGTGATGCTGACGCAGGACGAACTTAAAAAAGAATATGTGCGCTCCATCCTCCTCGAAGGAATCGGCATCAACAGAACTTTCCGCATCGCGATTTGGCCAAATATCCGCCCAAAGATTTTTACTCAATCAGTCAAAGCATTTTCCATCGCGGTCATGGACATCACCGCTCTAGGCTTTCTCGGTCTATGCGTCACGGGCGTCGAACCAGAACTCGGCGCGATGATTGCCGCGAACATGGACATGATGTACACGGGTAACTTCTCGATGAGCCTGTACGCCGGTCTTGCGATAATACTTCCCGTCACCGCCGTAAATATTGTCGGCGACGGACTTCGAAACGCAATGGGCTGGGAGGAAGATTAATGGCTTTTCTCGATATCAGAAATCTCAACATCGTTGCCAAAGAAAACGGAAGAAAAATTCCGATAATCACCAATCTTGATTTGTCGGTGAACAAAGGCGAAATACTCGCGCTCATAGGCGCATCGGGTTCGGGCAAAAGCCTTATAGCTCAGGCCATATTGCAGTTAAGACGCGACGGCATGGAATTTAACGTTGACCGTTATGTTCTCGAAACCGAAAAATTCAAAAGAAGCTGGACCGACATCGATTTCGGAAAAAGCAAATCGGAACGCAACCAAAACCAGAAATCCATCGATCTGACGACTCTTACAAGAAGAGGCAAGAGACAAACTATCGGAAAAAATATTTCTCTGATCACCCAGGAACCGAGAAGCTGTCTTGATCCTTCCCTAACCATAAAAAAACAGCTCATGGAGGTCATACCCAAAGAACGCTGGTATGACATATTCAATTTCGATAAAAAAAGAAAAGCCAGAGATCTGCGCAAATGGTTCGGCAAAGACGCAGAAGACAGAAAAAAAATTTTATCGAGTTTCCCTGGCGAACTGACCGAAGATCAATGCCATCAAGTAATGATCGCCATCGCTCTTGCGTCCGAACCCGAACTTATTGTGGCTGACGAACCTTTGGCTAATCTTGACATCACCACACGTCTCAACCTTTTGACGCTGCTTCAGGGCATCAACCAGAATGAAGGCAAATCAATTCTGATTATCTGTTCTGATCTTGCAAGCATCATCAACTTCGCAACCCGTTTTGCAATCATCTATGCTGGACAGATCGTTGAAATTGGAACAAGAGACAAAATTCTGAACAACCCAAGCCACCCGTACACCGCATCGCTCATAAAAAGCGTCAAGGAAATGAGTTCGGCAAAGCCTAAAGTCATGATCAGCGCGTCGACGGGTAAAATGCCCGACTATATGGACATGCCTCCGGGTTGCAGATACGGCGCAACGTGTCCCCGTGCAAGAACAATTTGCAATACGATGCCCGAACTCACTCAACGAAAAAATTATGCTTTCAGATGCCATATGCCTCTTGAGGACAGCCAAAAGTGAATATAGCCTCAGAAGAACAGTTTCTGCTTAAAGTCTCAAAGCTATGCTGCGGCAAACAAAGACATTTGTTCCGCAAGCCGACATACACGATAAAAGACGTGGATTTCACATTGCTCGAAGGCGAGTCGCTCGCGCTTTTGGGCTCAAGCAGCGCCGAGCTTACCGAGTTAATTTCCGTTCTCGGCGGATTGAAGCAGCCAAACTCGGGCGAAATCAGAATCGGCGGAGTGTCCCTTGGCGAGCTGAAGCGTTACAGGGCAAAGCATGTGCGCATGATTTTTCAGAATCCGTCTAACTCACTCAACCCCAGCATGACCGTAAGAGACACGCTTACCCTGCCCCTTGTCGCAAACTCGGATCTTGACGAACATGACAGAGAAAAACGCATAATCAAAATCCTCCGCATGGTAGGACTTACGGATGAAATTCTCGGACAATATCCCCGCTCGATGTCGCTCGGCCAGAAGAAGAGAGTTTCATTTGCGCGCGCGCTGATTCTGGAACCCAAAATACTTTTGATAGACAAATCTATTGCTGCATTTGATCCAAATCTTCGCGCCAATATCTGCAATTTGCTGATATCTCTGCGACGTGAAAAAAAAATTACTACTATCCTGGCAACTCCCGATTTGGACATCGCCAAGCACATATGCGACAAACTGCTTGTCATGCACAACGGAGAAGTAATCGAATATGGCAATAGCATGTCGATAATGGCGTCGCCGAAACATGATGTGACAAAAAAATTGATTGCAAATTACTACAATAAATTTCGGTACTCGGAAAATTCGTAAATTCGCCTGCTCGAGCGGCAAAAGAATTTGAAATTCGTTCAGTCTCCGAATCGCTGTTACTGTTTAGAACAACTCACATGAGAAAAACTCGATCCTCGAGGCTTGCATGCCATGGAATTTTGCCTAGGATTGAAAAAGGATTTAGGACCTTATACCAAACAAATACTTGAATAGAATGCTTGGCAATATCGATAGCAATTACTTTTCAACGTCTTTGCCTTGTTATGCTTTAATCATGTTTACAAAATCCTTCTTGCCAGGTTATGGCAAAATCGAAAGTCTGCAGAAGCGGTTATATGCTGGATATCTCAAAGAAAGACGCATGACCGTTTTCAAGCCAACGACAAAAATCCCCGCAATTGCGGGGATCATTAGTTACCGAATTCGGAATCAAAGCCTTAATCGGACTGACAGACAGGCTGTAATCAAGACAGTGCCTGCTTAATCTTTTCGCTGATTTCGGCAACCGGCTTGTTGCCGTCAAGAGCAACATACTTGTTGAGGCCGGCTGCGGCATCCTTTGTATAGTAATCGACAAGCGGCTGAGTCTGCTTGTGATAAACCTCAAGGCGCTTGAGTACGGTTTCAGCCTTATCATCGTCGCGTATGATAAGAGGTTCGCCAGTTACGTCATCCTTTCCTTCAACCTTAGGCGGATTGTAAACAACATGATAGCTGCGTCCCGAAGCCAGATGCACGCGGCGGCCGCTCATGCGCTTGACGATATCCTCGTCAGGAACCTGAAGTTCGACTACATAGTCTATGGATACGCCTGCAGCTTTAAGAGCGTCAGCCTGAGGAACATTGCGAGGAAAACCGTCAAGCAGGAAGCCGTTCTTGCAATCAGCTTCGGCAATGCGGGATTTAATCATGCCAATGATGACGTCATCAGGAACAAATTCACCCTTATCCATTTTTGCTTTGGCCTGGACTCCGAGTTCAGTGCCTTTTTTGATTTCGTTGCGGAGAAGATCGCCTGTAGAAATCTGCGGAATGGAGAAGTTGTCCATGATGAACTGGGCCTGCGTGCCCTTGCCTGCGCCTGGTGCGCCCAAAAGAATGATCTTCATAATTTACTCAGATTCAAAACAACAAAAATAAAAGCGGGCATTTCTGCCGAAACACCCGCAATTATACCGGCAAGCTGCCTTGCCTGGGGAAACTCACTTGCGCGCGTGGCGTTCGATTCCGTAGAGACGCTTTAGCTGCTCGTAATGAGCTTCCTTGTTGATATACATGTTCTTGTCAGCCTGTTTGTAGAGCATCTTGAACGGAACTCTGCGGGAATCTGCAAAACCGGTCGCAAATGTAATAATCACCTTCGTGTCATTGATGATAGTCTCTTCTTTGCCCTGGCAAGCCTCGAGTTTTTTGATAATTTCATCGGATTTGTCGAGATCTTTTTGGTGCAGAAGCACGACAAATTCGTCACCGCCGATTCTGAACACGTTCGCCGAGTAGTCAGAAAATACTGTGCGCAGCTTTTCAGCGACATTTTTGAGAAGAGCGTCGCCCGCGGCATGTCCGCGCTTGTCATTCATTTCCTTAAGACCGTTAACGTCGATAAGGAACAGGCCGACCTCGGAATCAAGGCTGGTCTCGTAGAAATTAAATTCCTGATCGAACGCCACGCGGTTGCCGAGATTCGTAAGACCGTCGGTCTTGGCCCAGTAATTGAGTCTGTTTCTCAGAACGCGCGTGTCAAGATAGGAAGATACTTCGCGACAGAACACGGTGATATTCGTGAGTATGTCGATTTCAAGAGTCTCTTCCTGCGGCTTGATAATGAGCTGTCCAACGCCTTCGTTCATCGTGAGCGGGAAGTAATAGAAGCCGTTAAAGCAGCGGTAGGATTCGGTGGAATGAGACGCATGACGGGGCACGAAGCATTCCATGGTGCTTGCATGCTGCTCCTTTTCGCCTTCAATCTTATAGTTCAGGTAATAGTGAAGATTCAGATTGAACTGTTTAATGCTGTCGACGAATATATTGAATACCGAATCTTCGTCAAGGTCGTCTTTAAGCTTCGAGCGCTGATTGATGATAACGTTTGAAATGTTGTTGCAGGTATTTGAAAGAGCCAGAGCTTTCTGCAGAGACTGGGTGCGCTCTTTGATGCGATCTTCCAAAGTCGAGTTCATCGAAGCCAAGCGCGAGTTTGCATCGACAACTTCTTTATTTTTGGAAGCAAGCTCGAGGTTCTTCTTTCTGATGTCTGTAACCTGCGAAGTAATCGTCTCCTTCATTTTCAGAAGCAAGGAAGAAGTCGTCGCAAATTCCCAGAGCCAGAACTTTTTCGGATTAACGGTCTTGAATCTTTCGATTTCAGAAATAAACGTAAACAATTTGCTGAACGAATGCATGATGATAAGGAACAGCGCAAGCAGCATGGCGCCGATAATGGCGCTGACCACAAGGTTCGTCTGAACCTGATTCAGAATTGCATCAGTTACGATTTCGTCAATGTGTTCATAACTTTGGGAAATGGATATCCAAAGCGACATCATCGGCGTGCCGTCATGGTTCGTCAGCTGAATTTTTTTGCTGATTGCCTGCGAATCAGGTTCGGCAGGCATGTCGACTACATCGATGCGGATATTTGAGCCGTGCAGATCATGGTCAGACATTCTCACGCTTCTGATGTGTTCAAACGGCATGGTCATCAGGATAAAACCGCGCACGCTGCTGGCTCGGCTGTTGTTATCGATAACCGGGTAAATATACAAAAGAGCACGGTCATCGCGGTACGGAATCACTTTGCTGCTTTTAATAACGGATACTGAACCAACTGATCCTTTTTTGCTCGAGGAATACGCAAGCGTGTTATACATCTTCTTGATAGAAGGAATGGAATCAAGAATTTGAGGATCGGTTCCGTCGGCGCAAATTTTTATTTTTCCGCTTGTTGCGACCATGCAAATATCCTGAACCAAGGAAGATCTGACTTTTATCGAGTTCAGCGCTTGCTGGATGCGGTCTGATTTTTCCGTGTCGCGGCGTCCTTCTGCCGCAACGATGCCCTTGCTAAGATAGATTGTCTGGTCGATGGCAGCATCGACTTCATGCTGAATAATTGACTCTACGTAGCGCGCGTCATTATACAGGTTGTCGCGCACGTTACTTTCGGCATTGCGTTTGAATTCGTTGTAAAAACTGTAGCCAAAACAAGACAGCGCGATGCTGAACATCATGAGAAACAGAAAGAGCAGGACCTTAATCTTAATCATTTAGGAACGGCCTCCGATGCTGTGCTTTGCATTATTTTGACCGCGTACTCGGTTGTGATGCCTTTGTCGTTAAGAGCTTTTTCTAGCCCTGCGTCCAGACCCACCCAAACTTTTTTTAAAAGAGGATTTCCGGAAATAGGCACGGTATCGGCAAGCTGCGCGTAAATGATTCTCAGATTGTCATCGCGTATTTGGCTGGCTCTGATTACATCCCTTACGGCAGGAAATCTGCCCGTTGACTGAAACAGACTGAGCTGCACGTCATCGGCAGTCAGGCGCTTGGCAATCTCGCGAACGAGTTTAAATTTTTTTGGGGTAATGTCGCGTCTGAAGGCAATCACGGTCGCAAAGCGCATCGACTTAAGAGGTTTTCCCATGAATGTTGGCAGAGGAGCGACGCCGAGATTAGGACCAAGCTCGTCATGAAGCTGTTCGTACGCCCAATCTCCGTCGATGATATTTGTTGCCTCGCCGTTAATGAGCGCCCACTCTACGTTCGAAAAATTGCGGTTGAACCCAAACTCTTCGGATGTAAATTTTCTGTATGCGTCCAGAACTTTTATGTTTTGCTCCGTATCAAGCCGAATATCGCCACCTACTATCGGAAAACCGTCCTGCGAGTTCAAAAAAGATATATACCAAAACGGAATGTCATATGGCCAAATGAGTTTTTTGTCCCCTGCGCCCTCGACTGCGGCTACGGGCACAGACCTTCTCTTGTCGTAATACTGAACGAGATGGTTGCCTCTTAAAATCGGGATTCCCCAGATATCGCCGTTAATTTCGGCATCATTGTCCACATGAAATTCTTCAAGGTCTTTGGAATTCCAGCGCCCGAGTTTGAAAAGTTCAGCCTCGGCAACCAAATCGACGGGAATAATGTACATGTCAGGCAATGCAAAAGCGCCATTAGCGGCCAGTCTCAGATCGGCAATGTCGTAATTTGACGAAGTGGCCACGGTATTGGTGCTTTTGGCAAAATCTTCAAGAACTGCATCGATCGTGCTGCTGCTGACGGTGCTCCATATGGTTATGGTTTCGTGAGCCTTGCCGGTCTCTGAGCAGGCAGCTCCGCACCACCACAAAGACACAGCCGCAAACGCAACAATTCCGACGCGTGAAAAAAATGACATCGTTTATACCCAAAATGCCCAGCATAAATGCAATTATAAAAAAAGAAAAAGGAGGATTGGCAACCCTCCTTTATTAAATATGCGAACAAGTCGGCGATAAAAATTGCTATATCGGCGCAAATTGCCGATTATTTAGCCGTTTTTACGCACGCAGAAACTTATTGACAAGCTCGATGAATCTTGCAGGATTGTCGAGCGTGCCCTGTTCGCCGAGTTTGGCCTGTTCAAGCAGAAGTTCAGCCCATTCTCCGAAGCGATCTTCGTCGGTTTCGTTCAATGCTTTCTGAACAAGAGCGTGCTCAATGTTAAGTTCGAGCGTGTACTTGCTCTCAGGAATAGGCTGGCCCATGGCTTTCATGATGCTGATCATGTGCGAGCCCATAGCGCTGTCGGAAACGACGCAGCAAGGAGTATCGGTAAGACGGGAAGAAACCTTGACGTCAACTACCTTATCGCCGAGAGCATCTTTGAATCTCTTAAGGCCGGTTTCGTTTTCCTTAGCAAGCTGCTCGCCGCGTTCTTTGTCTGCCGCATCTTCGAGATCTCCGAGTTCAAGATCGCTTGCAGAAGCGCTGATGAACTTCTTGCCGTCAAATTCGTGCATATTCGACATGAGCCATTCGTCGACGCGATCCCACATAAGAAGAACTTCAATGCCTTTCTTCTTGAGAAGTTCGAGGTGCGCGTTGGTGGAGACAGCCTTGTAATTGTCGCCGATAAGATAGTATATGTTCTTCTGCTTTTCATTCATGCGGGAGACATACTCTTCGAGAGACACGCTCTGTTCGTCGCTGTTGTTGTTTGTCGAAGCAAAGCGCAGAAGTTTGGCGATTTCTTCCCTGTTGGAATAATCTTCGGCCGGGCCTTCTTTGAGAACAGCGCCGAATGCCTTCCAGAAAGTCGCATACTTTTCTTTGTCGTCCTTTGCAAGCTTATCGAGCATAGAGAGCACGCGCTTGGTGCAGCCCTTGCGAAGCTGCTGAGTAAGCTTGTTGTCCTGAAGAATTTCGCGGGAAACGTTCAAAGGCAAATCGTTGGAATCAAGAAGACCCTTGACGAATCTCAGATAAGAAGGCATGAACTGCTCTGCGTCGTCCATAATGAACACGCGCTGAACGTAAAGCTTGAGGCCGTGCTTCTGTTCGCGGTTGAACAGATCCCAAGGCGCCTTGGAAGGAATATAGAGAAGCGAAGTGTATTCAAGATTGCCTTCGACTCTGTTGTGAGACCACGCAAGCGGTTCTTCGGTCGTATAGGTTCCGGCGATGGAATTGAAGAAATTCTTATATTCTTCATCGGTGACGTCTTTTGCGTTGCGAGTCCAAAGAGCGGTCGCACTGTTCACCTGCTTCCAGTTCATGACGGTCTTGGTAGGAGCCGGCTCGCCTTCTTTTGCTACGGCGTCCTTGTCTTCAACGGTTTCTTCTTTGAGAAGCTCGACCGGAATGCCGATGTGATCAGAATACTTGGCAACAATGTCTTCAAGTTTCCAAACATTCAGGAAATCATTTTCAGAATCTTTGATGTGAAGAACGATATCGGTGCCGCGGGTATCTTTGGTGATGTCTTCGACCGTGAAGGTACCGTCGCCGGTCGATTCCCAGCAAACAGCCTGATCGGCAGGAAGGCCGGCCGCGCGGGATCTTACGGTTACTTTGTCGGCAACAATGAACGAAGAATAGAAACCGACGCCGAACTGTCCGATGAGCTGTGAATCTTTGGTCTGGTTTTCATCCATTTTGCCGAAAAATTCGGCGGTGCCCGAGTGCGCGATGGTGCCGAGATGCTTGATTGCTTCATCGCGGCTCATGCCGATGCCGTTATCGGA
>JAZQPH010000261.1:0-6804 GCA_045628385.1 Succinivibrionaceae bacterium | reverse complement strand
AGGTTCGAGGGAGCCTATCGATGCCGAAGCTCTGGGCCGCGTCATCAACAGGGCAAATTTTCTCATCAACCTTGCAGGACGCGACACCGTCCACGGCCTTGATATCATCGACTGCATGTTCCCCGAAAGAGATTCGTTTTTCGGGCAGATTTTGGTTTCGAGCCTCGACCTGTCGAGAGAAGACGTCAGGCGATATCATGCTCGCATCAGGAAAACCGAAGCCGAAGCAGGCAATAACGATAATGCTTCAGTGGCCGTTCCCGGGGCGCAGATTGACTCCGAGGCTGCCAAGGTTCCCGAAGAGCTCGAGATGTATCTTAGATACCTCAATGCCGATGCGATTGCGGGAAGACTCGGAAAATTGATCGGAAGGCAGGCAGAAATATCGCGCATCTTCGAAATTCTTTGCCGCAAGAAAAAGAGCAGCGTCATCATCGTCGGCGAATCGGGCGTGGGCAAGACGGCCCTTGCCGAAGGCGTGGCCCTTGAAATAGTCATGGGCAGATGTCCCGACAATCTCAAAAATTCCCAGATTTATGCTTTTGACGTCAGCGCGGCGTTTGCGGGGACTCAATTCAGGGGCATGTTCGAAGAAAGAATCAAAGCCGTCACCAATTTCATGTCGCGGACGAACGGCGGCATTCTCATCATCGATGACGATATCGACAGGCTGTTCAAAAGTTCCGAAGACACTCCGAACAGCGGGGCTGGCATCATCAAAAACGACATGGCGAGAGGCAACTTCAAAGTCATCGCCAATGCAGGTTACAAAGTATTCAACACCGTCATCAGCAAAGACGCGGGGTTTGTCCGTCAATTTACGAAAGTCGACCTGCCTGAGCCTTCGATCGAAGACGCGGTGAATATCGTCAAATCTTGCATCGCGGATTACGAAAAGCATCATGCAGCCGAATATCCCGACGACGTCATCGAAAGCGCCGTAAAACTCTGCCGCAAGCATATTCATGATCGAAGGCTTCCCGACATCGCCTTCGACGTCATCGACGAAATGGGCGCGATTTCGAAAATGCGCAGGAACGGAGGCGGCGGCGTCATAGAAAAACTTACCGACGAAGACGCCCGCAAGGTCGTCTCAAAGCTTTCGGGCGCCATGATCGACGACGGCAAAGAATCGGAAGCGGATAAATACCGCACGCTGCAGGACAAGCTAAAGAGCAAAGTTTTCGGACAAGACGAAGCGATCGAAGCAATCACTTCTGCCGTGATTATGAATAAATCGGGACTCGACAACGACGTGCGCCCGATCGGCTCATTTTTGTTCGCAGGCCCGACGGGCGTCGGCAAAACCGAAATCGCGCTGCAGCTTGCAAGAAACCTCGGCATGAATCTCATAAGACTCGACATGTCCGAATTTTCCCTGGAGCATGAGTCGACGAAACTTTTGGGCTCGGCCCCGGGATTCGTCGGTCACGACGAAGAGGGCATATTGACCTCGCAGATGCGAAACCACCCGTCATCGGTGCTTTTGCTTGATGAAATCGAGAAGGCGCATCCGCGCGTCTATAACATTTTCCTGCAGATTATGGACAACGGCATGGTTACCGATTCGCACGGCGTGAAGGTTAATTTCCGCGATGCGATCATCATCATGACATCAAATTGCGGCGCCGCGGATATCGCCAAGGGTTCGATAGGCTTTACCGCCGATGACACGTCGATCGACCAGATGGCGATGATCAACAAGCATTTTACTCCCGAGTTCCGCAACCGCTTGGATGCCATCGTATGGTTCAACAATCTGTCCAGTGATCACATCGAAAAAGTTTTCTGGAAGATGTGGGGCGAACTTGACGAAAAGATTGCGGAGAAAAATGTCCGCGCGTCCATCACCGATGCCGCAAAAGAACAGATCATCAAAATCGGCTACGACAAAAATATGGGCGCAAGGCCGATGCGCAGAGCTCTTCGCGACAAAGTGCACAAAGTCCTGTCGCGGGAGATTCTGTTCGGGCAGCTCTTGCTGGGCGGAGAAGTCTCGATAGATTTTGCGGACGGCGAGTTTAAATTTTCGTACGTTTCACTGCCGGCATCCGTGGAAGATCCGAAACTGGAACTAAACCGCGAAAAAATCCGCAACAAGACTGTCGGAGAATGATCGCAGTTTGCAGCGTTTCTTAAGATGCCTCCAGCCGGAGGCATCTTTTTGTCCCGATGCGCTCTATTGAAACTGAAAATGATAAAGGCACGGAAACAGCAAACTGTCCATGCCTTTATTAGACGAAATCAATCGATTCCTCATAATCCGCCGCATCAGCCGCGGCAGTAATTTTTATTACCCGAATGTCTCTGTTAGCGGGCTCTGAATACGATGCGGCCTTTGGTGAGGTCGTAAGGGGTCAGCTGAACGGTGACTTTGTCGCCCGTCAGGATGCGGATGTAATTTTTGCGCATCTTGCCGGAGATGTGAGCGGTAATTTCGTGATCGTTTTCGAGTTTGACTCGGAAAGTGGTGTTTGGCAGGGTTTCGATGATCGTGCCCTGCATTTCAATGCTGTCTTCTTTGGACATATAGCCTCAAGGGTAATAAAAACGCGCCAATAATGCCAAAAATCAAACGTTTTGTAAAGATTTAACGCACGGCAAAAAATTTTTTGCCTCTCGTTAAGGGAAAAATAAAAAAATCCGGGAAGAAAAATAAAAAATCGCCCTCATTTGGGGCGATGTTTCCGCGGGATCGGATTTACCTGATTTTTCAGGCGTCCGTTCTCGAAAAATATTCGCTTTGCATCGCAAGGTAGCTGTCGACCTCGATGAGGGTGAATTCCTTGGGAGCAAAGAATTCTTCGTCGCGGCCGTACGGCAGATTTTCTTCGAGATAGTCGAGATATTCGCTTCTTGCTATTTCAAAGCAGCCCAGGCTTTCGAGATAGTCATTGTAGAGCTGGCAGTCGATCATGCCGATGCCGCTTTCAAGGCACAGGCAGCACAGGGCAAAAGTCGCGGCTTTTGAAGCATTGGACTTTCTTGAAAATTGCGATTCGCCGCAAAATACTCCGCCTACCGCAAGACCGTACAGACCGCCTATGAGCGTGCCGTCCTGTTCCCTCACTTCGATGGAGACGTAGTTGTCCATTTTGGGGTACGTGTCGATGAAATCTTGGGCGATCCAGGTATCATCGGCATAAGGGCGGGGCGCCGCGCATTCTCTTATGACTTCTTCTTTGCTGACGTTCATGGTGAAACGCCAATCGCATTTTCTCAGAAATTTTTTCAGCGTTCTGTTGATGCGCATGCCCATGGGGTGGAGCACGTTTCTAAACTTCGGACAATACCATACGGGGCCTTCATCCGACATGTCCCATGGGAATATTCCGCGGCTGTAGGCTGTCGCGATCCATTCTTTATCGACTCGTCCGCCCGTGAACACGCGGCCGCGTCGGTCGGCATTTTCGGGGTTCAGGCATGTTTTGGGATTTTGCATCATTGCGTGGGCCTTAAAGATTTCTTAAATAGTCGGCGGCATCGAGCGCGGCTTCGCATCCCATGCCTGCGGCGACGATGGCCTGCTTGCGGCTTCCGAATACGACATCGCCCGCGGCAAAGACGCCTTTTATCGATGTCTGCGTCTTAAATGCGCCGAAGCCTGTTTTGATGTGCCCTTCGCAAAGTTCCAAAGCGCCGTTCAAAAAGGCGGTATTTGGTTCGTGCCCGATGGCGACGAAGGCGCCGTCGGTCGCAAATTCGCAAGTCTCGCCCGTAATTTTGTTTCTGAGGGTGACGGAAGAAAGGAAATCGGAACCGTTGAATGATTCGGGAACGCAGTCAAGATGCAGTTCGATTTTTCCCTGCTCGGCAAGATTCATGATGCGTTCGATTAAAACCGATTCGGCTCTGAATTCGCTGCGTCTGTGAACAAGGTGCACCTTCGAAGCAAGCTCTGACAGATAAAGAGCATCGGTAAGGGCGGTGCTGCCCCCGCCGATGACCGTCACGATCTTCTTCTTATAAAAGAATCCGTCGCACGTTGCGCAGGCGGAAATGCCGTTTCCGATAAATTTCTTTTCGGAATCGAGTCCGAGATATTTTGCTTTTGCGCCTGTTGCCACGATCAGCGCGCAGCATTCGTATGTGTCTGAATCGCCTTTTAGCAAAATGACGTCTTTGCCAAATTCTGCTGAAACTATTTGGTCGGTCGCGCTCTCCGCTCCGATATTTTTTAGCTGTTTGTCGAGAGAATCCATAAGGTCAAACCCCGACGGATTACTGAAGGCGCCTGGCCAGTTTTCGATTGACGATGTTTGCGTCAGCTGTCCGCCGATGTCATATCCTGTGATGCGCAGCGCATCAATGCCGGCGCGGCGCAGGTACAGCGCGGCGGTGTCTCCTGCTGGTCCGGAACCGAGGACTATTGCCTGTTTTTTCATAATGGTGCCTTGTTGTGTCTAATTTGAGCCAGATACCCTAACCCTCTGGCTGAGTTTTGATATAATCCCAAAGTTTTATTTTTGTCAATTTCAATAGGGTGGTAGTGAGAGTTGGCTCAGTCAGGCATGATCGGCCGTCTTGACGGCCCGCAGCGGATAACTCATTCGATATTTATCGTAGTTACGCTTGTTGCTATTTTTCTTCTGGCTTCGATTATCTCCTTTAGTCCGGACGATCCAGGATGGTCTCAGTCGGGGTATCTGCATACCGATTTCAAAAACCTTATGGGTAGGGCAGGGGCTTTTTGTTCCGACATTCTGATGTTTATGTTCGGATATGGTTCCATTATGGTGCCCCTAGCCATCGTTTATGTCGGTTACTGTCTCCTCGTCAAACCTTTTGATTTCTTCGGAATAGATTTCTTTACCGTCGGCCTCAGGATGGCTGGCGGCGTATTTTTTTTCCTGTCGGTTCTTGGCATAGTCGCGATGAATGTCTTGGACTCAGTGAATTTTCAGTCGGCAGGCGTGACGGGAGCCATATTTGCCAGCTTTTTCATAAACTTTTTCGGCGAAGCCGGTGCCACGCTGATCTTTTTGGGCATGTTCGCGCTCAGCATCCCTCTGTTTACGGGAATTTCTTTACTTGCGGTATGTGATAATGTCGGTGATTGGATATTCGGCATCGTTTACCGAAAGTCTTATGAATCAAGAGCAAGAGCCAACTCCGCGATTTTGGCGGGACTCGGCGAAGACGTTGCAATTCCCGAAGAAGGCGATACCGTAATGGATCCTGAGACCGGTTTTGCAATTTTGCTGAGAGACGACGACGAACTTAAATTTGCCGATTCCATATACGATAACGAAGAAGCCACAGCATACGATGACGAATCCTCCTATACTCCTCCTGTTGTCGCAACCCGCGAACATGGCAGAAAACCTATAAAGTCAGTGCTCCGCCGCTTTACGGCATCCCGCGGTGGTGACGGTCCTCTTCCTGAGCTTTCCGATGAAGCTTCGGCTCTTCAAACTGCACGCCGCGTGTTTGGTGGAAGCGCCGCCAAGGAATCGGAAAAAGTTTCTGGACCTAGTTTGGTTCAGCCTCAGCCTCATTCTTCCGTGCAGGAACGTAAGGAAACTATTGCCGCAGCGGCTCCTGCCGTCAAATCGCCGACTGAAAGCATTTGGTCGGCTGATGGCCGCGACGATGTGCCGCTAGGTGATTTTTCGAAATTTGCCAATCCTTCTGTAAACCAGGAACAGCGTGCAGAATCTTCTAATGTGCAGGCCGGTGTTTCTATTGCCGACGAAATGACTGGCTCGGATTCTGTTTTAGATCACGAAGAACAGCTGTCATCATCTTCTATTGCCTCCGCTGCGCCGTCTGTGGTCATGTCTGCGCCACTTGGCAGCAGTGCGAAAGTTTCGGAGTCTGATGCTGTTTCGGAAAAGCTTGAGTCTGACGCAGCTCGTAACGAAGTTGTCTCAGCGGCCGAAGGACGTGATGCTCCAGTTATGGTCGATTTTTCTGCAGCTTTTGCGTCCAAAAAGCCGAATATCGATTCAGACAGCGCAGTTTCGGAGGTTGTTAAAGCAGAAGAAACATCCTCGTTGCAGTCATCAGGCTCGGTTCGTGGCGAACAGCATGACGACTCGATTTCTGAAAAAGATCTTCTGACCAGCATTTTTGGCGGCAACAGCGCAAAAACAACAGAAGTTGAAGAAGAACACGAGGGCACGGACTTTGATGCCGAATTTGCTCGCTGGGAACAGGAGCGCATGTCGAAAATGGCATCATCAATGTCCGAATCTTCAAGCGTTTCAGCTAAAAATTCTCAGGAGCAGAAAGAAGGTCATTACGGCGAAGAAGCTGAGGAAAAAGATTCGCAAAATGCTACGGGATTCAGTTCAGCAGGATTTGATTTCGGAACCGATGATTTTGTTTCGCATGCCGAAATTACCAAGCTTCGCGGCTCATATGATCCATACGATCTTCCGCCTATGTCTTTGCTTGACGAAGTTCCTGTCAAGCCTGGGACCATTCCTGAGGAAACCCTTCAAAAGGTTGACAGAGCCATCGAGCAGAAACTTCTGGAATTCAGGATCACTGCAGAAGTTAAAAATCACGAAGCCGGTCCTGTCGTAACTAGATTTTCCTTGCAGCTTGCGCCAGGCACCAAGTCATCGACGCTTCGCAGAATTGCAAGCGACCTTGCGCGTGAATTGTGCGCCAAATCGCTGCTTGTTATCGACAATATTCCTGGAACCAATTATGTAGGCCTTGAAATTCCGAATGACAAGCGACAGATTCTCTATGCCAAGGAAATTCTCGACAGTTCGCCGTTTACCTCCGCGGAAGGAAAACTTACCTGCGCATTGGGCGGCGACATTCTCGGCGTGCCAAAAGTCATGGATTTGG
>JAZQPH010000260.1:0-1972 GCA_045628385.1 Succinivibrionaceae bacterium | reverse complement strand
AACACCCAGGATTATGAGAAAACACGAACAACTTGATATTCGGGTTGTTTATGGCGTCCAAAAATGCTCTGTCCATTTCTTTCTTGCCGTCAGAACGCTTTTTATCTGTTGGCGTATTGCCGCTTGCCGCCGATCTGAACCCGAAAAAAGGATTCTGGCATGATACGCTGAATAAATTGTACGATTTGTTACCCTTCTTAAACAAACCATGAATGCCAAAACCTAAATTTATTCCTACCGCAGAATCTCCGAACAAATCAACGTCTACGTCTTTTTGCTCATGGGACATATAACATTTGTTGCCTTGATTTTTCCATTCTTGGTAATAATTGTTCTGGCAATTAGCTGCCAGCTCATCTCTTTCCTGTACTGTCTTATCGATGTATTCCTGTTCTGTTTTATCAATCATCCTGTTCTTAAAGCCGCCTGTGTCCATAACTCTGTATCCAAGAAAGCCGACAGCCAAAAGAGCAAAAAGCAGCCCGAGCGCCTTAATCCTCGGATGACTGCCGTATCGCAAAGGCGGTTCAATGAACAAAAAAGTGATGACTGCGAGAACAATGGCCAGCAATATCGCAATGCATCTTACATAAGAGGGCGGCATCTCTCCGTAACAGATGTACGGTATCGATAAGAGCGGAAAATGCCAAAGATATAGCGGGTAACTGATTAACCCAAGAAAAACAACCGCTCTGCTCGAAAGCAATCGGCTGTTGATGAATGCTTTCTTGTTAGCGGCTATGATGAGCAATGCCCCAAGAACCGGAACAAGCGCTATTTTGCCAGGAAACCTGTCATTGCTTTGGATTGACATAATGCCGATGACTATTGCGATTAAGCCCGTCCATGCCAGAATGTTGTTAAAAATCTTAGATTGCTGTTCCTCCGAAGTTGTTCTGAACAAAATCCTGCATAAAAAGACATTGACCTTATTCTTAACAAGTACGCTGTTCAGGTTGTCTATAAATTCAGATTTGTAATTTACGACATACGCCAGGATTGCGCCGATGCTCAGTTCCCAAAACCTATACCAAGGAAGATAAAAAGCCTTTGCCGATAGCCCGTGATTGACGGCATTCAGGTTTAAGAAAAATGACAAAACCGTAAAGGCCGCCAGCGTCAAAACAAAATTAAGATTGAGTTTGTAGACTACAAACAAGAATACCGGAAAGATTAAGTAAAACTGCTCCTCGACGCCTAATGACCACAAATGCAGAAGAGGCTTAGCATTGGAACCGACGTTGAAGTAATCGCCGCTCTCCTGATACAGCATTATGTTATTGATGTATATTGAGCCGCCCAATGTATGTTTTCCCAATAACTCATATTCGTCGGGAAGCAGAATGAACCAGCCAATAGACAAACAAGCAACAAGAACCGCCAGCAAAGCCGGAAAAATACGCTTAATGCGGCGAACATAAAAATCCAGCAAATCGATCGTGCCGACTTTCCCCGCATCTTTGTCAAACAGACTTTTATAAAGTATTGACGAAATTAAATACCCAGAGATTACGAAAAAAATATCGACGCCGATAAAACCGCCGCGAAAAACAGTCGGAAATGCATGGTACAAAACTACGGCAATGCATGCGATTGCTCTTAAACCGTCTATATCGGATCTGTAACTTCCGTTGCTCTTGATCTGATTAAAAACTTTGAACATAACTAAACTAAGCAGGTTAATCAGTATTTTCTATTTGCTTCAATTCAGATAAATAGTAATTATATCTATGTTTAAATTTGCCAATCAGGAAAAAAGTGCACCAATTAAGGATGCGGTATCGGGCGCATTTTGACTTCAATCTCTGCCACTGTTTGTACCTGTTTCTAAGTTCGACAAAATTGGCATTTAGCTGATTTTCATACTTATCTCTTTCAGATTTAATGCCATTTGCAAAATTCATCAAATCATCAAACTTGCAGAATCCGAAACAATCAAACAATGTTTTATTAAGACGTTTGACATAGTAAG
>JAZQPH010000259.1:0-3634 GCA_045628385.1 Succinivibrionaceae bacterium | reverse complement strand
GGCTTGCCTTGCGGGTTGCGACCTTAGCTGGATTGCTGCAAAGCGATTCAATGTACGCATTTGACTTTTCTTCCCAGTCGGCAGGAAGTTCGCCCTTCATGCGGCGGGAATATTCCGCTGCAAGTTCAGGATAAGCTTCTTTGTAAGCTTCGAACAAGGTATTCCAGTATGCGCGGGATTTTGCACCCTGAGCGGTGCAATCCCAATCGTCATAATATTCCTGAGGGACTTCGAACGGACCATAATTCCAGCCGAGTTTTTTCTTGGCGGCAACGATGCCTTCGTCGCCAAGCGGAGAACCGTGAACGCCCGCGGTGCCTTCCTTCGGAGCGCCGAAGCCGATGACGGTCTTGCAGCAGATAACGGAAGGACGGGAAGTTTCTGCCTGAGCTTTATCGATCGCCTCAGCGATGGCGTTTGCATCATGGCCGTCGATTTCCTGAACGTGCCAGCCGTATGCACGGAAACGGTCAGCGGTGTTTTCGGAGAACCAGCCCTGAGTGTTGCCATCGATGGAAATTCCGTTGTTGTCCCAGAAGGCGATGAGCTTTCCGAGCTTCAGAGTGCCGGCAAGAGAGCAGGCTTCGTGCGAAACGCCTTCCATGAGACATCCGTCGCCCATAAAGCAATATGTGTAATGGTCGACTATTGGGAAATCAGGCTTGTTGAACTGTTCGGCAAGAACCTTCTCGGCAAGAGCCATGCCCACGGCATTGGTAATGCCCTGACCGAGCGGACCGGTCGTGGTTTCAACGCCGGGAGCATATCCGTATTCAGGATGTCCCGGAGTCTTAGACTTAAGCTGACGGAAATTTTTCAGATCGTCGATCGACATGTCATAGCCAGTCAGATGCAGCAGCGAATAAAGGAGCATCGAGCCATGACCGTTTGACAGAACGAATCTGTCGCGGTTACACCAATCAGGCTTTTTCGGATCGTGCTTGAGATAATGTCTCCACAGCACCTCGGCGATATCTGCCATGCCCATTGGGGCACCTGGATGGCCGGAGTTTGCTTTCTGAATCGCGTCCATGCTTAGGGCGCGGACGGCGTTTGCCAATTCTCTGCTGGAGAGCATGATTAATCCTCTGTTGTTTCAGAAATGAGTAAAAATATATTTTTTAATTCTATCACATGGAAAAAGCGCCAAAAACATGCCTAACGTGAGTAAAGGCAGATTTTGACGCATTGATTTCTAAGTTTGGCGCATCTTTTAAGCAAATCAGCAAAGACGCCGCTCCACGAAATTGCGAACTTCGAGGTTCGGGATTTTCAGCGTCCACTCTAGTTCATCCTCATCTTCGTAAACCGAATCGACCGTCAAAAGACCGTTTTGCAGCAACAAAGAACCCATTTCAGGACGCGTTGCGTGATGCGGACCGCAGCTCATAATCGGATCCATAGGCTGACCGATATAATCGTCTATGGAAAAAATTTTTTTTCTGAGATTCTGGACGATATAAGCCCTGGCGCACCTTAAATCGTAATTCAGGCTGAAAATGCCGTTCTCGTTGAGGAACTTCAAAACAAAACCAGGAGCCGCCACATATGGTCCCTTGGCTGCAAAACGGTATCCACCGAGCGTATTCATGATGATGTCGAGAAGATCTTCCGAATTCTGCTCTTTTTGCCGCAGATAGTCGGCAAATGCCTCCGATATGCTGCTGTTTGAAAAATGGCTTATGCTGTCGACATCTATGCCGTGATCTCTTTGGTATGTGGGATTTGTAAGATCGAGAAGCCTGTTTCCGAAATTAGCGGCAATTTCGCCTGCGGTAAACCCGCACAGCGAAGCGCATGCCAAATCATGAGTTCTGTCCTCGCAGCCGAGAACCTCTCCAACATTGTCGCGACAGAGAAGAAAATCATTGATTCCAGTTAAAAAAACAAATCTGAATTTTTGCTTATCATTCATCGCTTCGACGAACGAAGAGAGAATCGCTTCGATGCCCGCAACTTCGGGATTGCAAAGATTGTCGGCAAGAACGAAATCATAGTTGTCCACGAGCACCACGATCTCGGCGTCGATAGCAGAAACAAGTTCCCTAAACATATCCTCAGGTTTTCCGTCCCTGATGCTGATGCCGCGCGAAAAAGCTTCGGCCTTAACCATGCCTTTGAGGGATTTTGCAAAATCGGCCGCGGTAGTCACGTCAAAATGCATGTTGAATACTATGACGGGATAGGCGCAGAAACCGTATCCGTCCCTTGCAATCGCAGTGTTCTCAAACAGATCGCGCCTGCCCAAAAACAGTTCTTTGAGCGTCTGAACCAGCAAGCTTTTGCCGAATTTTCTAGGACGGACGAAAACGGCGCTCCTTGTCTTGATTAATGCGGCTATACCCGCAGTTTTGTCGATATAAGCGCCCTTTCGGACAAGATCTTCAAACGCTGACATTCCGGCCTCCTTGAAAGGCTGTCTTAGAATTATTTGTTCATGCGAGACCGGAGTCTGAACCGCTACCGCCAAACAAAATCTGAATAATCATCCGCGTACCAGCAGCTTTTTTTTGCTTCGTCGAGCAGCTGGGACGACTTTGTCACGTCTTTTTCAACGGCGTAGCCGTACTGATACATTATGCTTTCGGCAAGATAGGAGCAATGCGACCCAGAATCTTTGGCTTTGCGGCTCATATCCGCAGCATACTCGCGGCTTATGCCCTCTTCCTGCGCTTTGGAGGAAGTATTGCCGTAAATCGACATTAGCGCATATCCGAGCGGCATCTCTTTTTCTACCGTCAGATCGACATACTCTTTTTTGGATTCAATCGAGGCATCGCCCATGAACACGTAGGCAGCGGCCGCATATTGATTGCCGTCATCAGCCATATTTTTGATTCTTGATATATTTTTTGTCGCATAGCCCTTTAAGATGAAATAGGCCATGCGATCGCCGCGATCAATCGCCTTATTGAGCAATTTTTTGACCTCGGCGTTTCTTCTGAAATCAAAACGGACATCGGTTTTGTTTCCGAGCACGAATTTTTCAAGACTCCAGCGACCTAGCGAAGCTCCGAGATCGTACCCCGTGCCCTTATACTTATCGTATATGGCGAATGCCTCGGCCAATCTTCCCGTGGAAGCATATGCCTGCCCCATCAGAAAAACCATCAAATCGCGATCTTCTATGAGCGCAACGCGGCAAGGCAAAAAGTTTTCGTCTTGTCCGTTTGTGGACATTTCTAGTATGCACGAATACCCTTCGGCAAGCGTCGCCGAAGACGTGGCAGGAACGAAACCCAAAACCGCTGCAGCGGCGAATCCTGCCGCTCGGAAAAACCTGATCATATCCGTATGCTCCTGGTTATGCCCCAAGTTTCGGTAGTTGGGACGAATTGCGCAAGAATTGTTCTCTCAAAACGAGAAAGGACTCGCGGGCGCTGTTGCAAAAATGAGATCCAGCATGATATTTTCTGTATTCAGACGGTATATGCAAGCAAATCATAACCGCGATAACTATTCATTAACCTTTTTTCGCCAAATCATCCATTACACAAAAAATTTGCTCACCGGCGGCGCAATTTTGGCGTATTAAGAACAAATTTCCGCGTTATGCCGCTTTGTTCATAGTTCAGAACATTTTCACAAAAAAAGACTTAGACGAAGCCCGTCAAAAAACTTATTTTCGGTGCCA
>JAZQPH010000258.1:0-22089 GCA_045628385.1 Succinivibrionaceae bacterium | reverse complement strand
CCTGAGCGCATTGTGGATGCGCATTGGTCGGTAAACTACGCAAAGGGCTATACGCTTACGATTCGCATCGAAGCTTCGGACAGACCTGGGCTGCTGCGAGACATAACTACCGTGATTGCAAATGACAGGGTCAATGTGCTTGGGGTCAGTTCACGCTCTGATGTCGACAATCAGACCGCAAGAATCGATATCGATCTCGAGGTTTACAACATCAGCGATTTGACAAAACTCGTGGTTCACCTTAATCAGATTCCTGACGTGTTCAGTGCCAAGCGCAAATAAGAGATTGGTCAGGCGGGAGAAAAGCATGCATAAAAAGAAGTTTGTTTTCAAATTCTTCGAATGCGCATTGGCGGCGCTGGCCGTTTCTTTGTGTGCCTGCAGTTCTCAGCCGCCTGCTCCCCCTGCTCCGAAACCGGCTGACAATTCCGTTACGTTGCCCGAAGAGCCTCCTGAGAAGCCCGCCGAATCGCCCGATGAAGTCAAATACAAGTGGGAAAGAAGCGGAATCAGAATTGAATTTTATTCGACGGCGATGCTCAACGTGACGCATGAGCAATCTCACAACCTTATGCTCTGCCTGTATCAGTTAAGCGATCCCGAAGCCTTCAAGGGAACGCTTAATGCCGAACTTAAAGATTTGTCGAAGTATTTGGCATGCCAGAATTCTGAACCGCCCGTTGTGAGCACCAGGCGTATTTTTATTAAGCCGCGTACTCATAAGGTGTTCCTTTTTGACAGAGAAAAAGACGTAAAAGGCATTGCTTTGATTGCTGGTTATTACGAGCCTAGCGACCCTGCCAAGAATGCGTTGATTCGTCCGATTCCATTGTTGTACTGGCAGGACGGACTTGTATTTAAAGACGATCAGTATGCGGTTGCGCCTTTGGTAATGCGTGTCTTTCTCGGCAAAGACACTATGCAGGATCTAAGGAATAGGGAGGATTTTAACCTTATTCCTGAAGCAGAACTTGAGGCTCTCGAAATTGGCGACCGTCAGATTCTTATTGAGGAATGGGATGATCAGACAGGTGAGCCGATTATTCAGCTGCCTGAAGAAAAACCTGTGTACAAGTCTGGCATCCCATATGGAAATCCGATAACAAGACCTGTGGAAACACCTCCTCGCAAGTAGCATTTGCAACAGAATGTCTTAGTAGCAAGCCACGTCAAGGTCCATAAAATTTTCATTTTCATCGGGTCTTTGAGAAACGTGGCTTTGTTTTTTAAATATTTCAAGTTTGCGGAACTTCTTTTGATGTATCTGCTCTATATGTACAGAAACAGCAACTAATGACAGGCACAAAATATTTTTCATATTGAGCCGAATGAATGTTTTAGTTGCGAGCGTATGCTCACGATCTTTAAGGATGCAAAGAATTATCCTTGTTGAAGATTCATATGTACCTGCAATAGCGTCGAGTTTTGCATGGGCGCATTAAAGTTTTGGGAGGCTGTCATGGCTGATTTGTTTATTTTCGATTTTGACAACCGGCAAAAATCCAACGAAAACGGCGGCGGTTCCGGAAAAGATTCCCCTGTGTTCAAAGTTGTCAGAATGTCTGGCGATGAAGGTATTTCTCAGCTCTATAGCTATGATGTCCTTCTTGCGGTGAGCGGAGTTTCTGACTTGCAGGCTTTTTTCGGCGATATGATGAAAAAGCGCGTGTTGCTTACAGTCATGAATGGCGGAAAGACCAGAAAAATAACCGGAATCGTCAGCGAATGCGCTCTTGTGGGCACATCGGTAGAATATCTTTTTGTCAGCGCCAGAATCGTTCCGAAAATCACCATGCTGAACGAGTCGTGCGGCAGCGAAGTTTTTTTGGATAAATCTGTTCCCGACATTATCAATGAAATTATTTCGAGGGAAACATCGACTTACGGCGATGTAAAGATGGACAGTTCCGGTCTGACCTCGAATAACTATCAAAAAATTCCTATGGTCAGCAGGTTTAACGAGTCCCCGTGGGCATTTGTGTGCCGACTCATGGAACGTTACGGAATTTATTTCTATTTTGATTTTCCGGAATCTGCAGAGGATGACGATCCAAAATCCGCTCAGGGTGTGAAGTACGAGAATTTGGTGCTTAGCGATCGCAAGAGCCGCGAGGCAAAGCCTGATATCGGCGAGTTTTATGCAGGCGTCAAGGGCATCAATGACGTAATGTGCTTTACGGAGTCGAAAACATACTTCCGACGCGTGCCCCAAAAGGCCGGCGTAAGCAGTTATGACCTTGATAAGACAAGAACTTCCAAACTGTTTCCTGCAAACGACATGGATGTTCAGATATCTCCGACCTATTCAAATGTGTTCGAGGGCATGTCATCAGGAACTGCGGCAGAATTTGAATCGGGATTTAATTCCGATCAATGCGAATTTTTTGCCGGCATATCGGCAGAGCGCAAAGCGTGCGCATCGCAGGAATCGGTTTTGGCAGGCACTTGTCCGCTGTGCCGTCCCGGAATCATTATCGGATTTATGGACATTTTGACGAACCGCGAGACCAAAGATTATCTGATAAAGTCCGTTCATCATAGCGGCTGTCAATCTGGATTTGGATTTGCTGGTCTCGGCGATTCTTATGCTGACCAATCGTATTACAAGAACGATGTTACGGCCATTCCTTCGGATCTGCAGTTCAGACCAGCATTGAAAACTCCTGTTCCGAAGATGTACGGTTTTATCCCGGCTATTGTGGAAGGCGAGGATGCAAGTTCATTCTCTCCGATAATGGATAACCTTGGCAGGTATAGGATAAAACTTCCATATGACAGTTCGAGCAACGAAGCGGGACAATCGTCTTGTTGGGTGAAATTCATGACTCCGTATGGCGGCAACGTCAATAACATCGGAATGCATTTCCCGCTGCTTAAAGATACGCAAGTCATGATCGGTTTTATCGATGGCGACGTGGACAAGCCTTTTATTGCAGGCACGTTGCAAGATGCTGGCGGAAGCATAATAAAGGCAGAACTGTCCAATGTGAATATGATAAGAACTCCTGGCGGCAATTACATTGCCATGGGCGACGGCACGGGGCCTGGTACTGGATTTATCGTCTGGTGCAATTCAAACGGCTATCGTACGCTGGGAAAGGTTCCTGACAGTATTCTTAATTCGTTCTGATATGTTTGACATGAGCGTCTGCCGTTACATAAATCAGGCAGGCGCTTTGCGGTGATAATAATGGATTCCACAACGACAAAAAACATCACGGACGCCGAACAGAGACTGTCGGAAAAACTGAAAACGGCTGAAAATACGCAACAGTTTCCTCTCGCCGCCGGCGAATCATCAGAGGCTGTTTGTTTTACTGCCGTCATAGAAGATATTGCCTCCGACGGGCAGATTGCAGTAAATCGCAATGGCGTCATCGTGCCGGCACAGCCATGTTTTTCGCTGTTTGTTGTTCCTGTTGCGGGAGACATGGTTCTTTGCGCCGAAACTAGAGGAGCTGTTTATATTACTCAGTTGCTGGCGCAGGCTCCCGATAAAACTGCTGATGTGAGAAGCTTAAGTCTTCCCGCAAAGTCAGTAATTAAATGTTCTGAGGAACTATCGGTGATGACTCCGCGTCTAAGGACCGTAGCAAGCGAAATAGACGTAAAAGCCGACAGACTTACGGAACGCGTCAGAAATCGCTACGTGAGCGCTCAAACGGCAAGACTTGAAGCTGATACCTATGATTTGCGGGCAGGACAAAGTAAAGTTTCTGCCGAATTGCTTAAGACCAATGTCACGGGGGTTGCTAGCGTAAGCGCGGCTACGATGGTGACAAAGGTAACTGGATCGAGCGTCGTCAATGTCGGCGAACTGAAAGTAAGCGCCGACGGCAATGTTGAAGTAGACGGAAAAAAAATTAATTTTGGCTAATCTGCGCCGGCTGCGGCGAAGGAGACAGCACAATGTTTGCATGTACATCTATGAATGGTATGGCAATGTCTACGGGGCCTACTGATACCTGCAAGACCCCGACACCTGCAGGTCCTCAGCCGATGCCTTATCCCAATATCGCCCAGTTGGCGATGGCCAATCCTGGAACCACCTGTCAGAAAGTGTTGGTTCTAGGCATGCCGGTTCTTACGGCCAAGAGCGAAATTACCATAAGCAACGGCGATGAAGCAGGTTGCGCAGGCGGTGTCGTGAGCAACATGTTCATTGGCAAATGCGTATTCAAGAGTTCAAGTCAGAAAGTCAAATTCGGCGGAAAGCCCGGAGTGTATTTGGGTTGTCAGACTGGTCACAACTGCAATGGGGGCGGATCTCCCAACGCCATGGGTTCTGTCACGGCGCCTTCCCAGTCAGTTCTCGATATATGCTGACGGCTGATGAATAAATATTTTTCTGCCATCGTCCTTTCGGTATCTACTGACTTCGTAACAGTAGAATCGTACGGTTTTTCTGTAAAGGTTTTGATACCGTATTCTCTGCCGGTCGCTCCAATAGCAGGCGATTTGGTGCTGTGTTGCCGCATTGGCGGGCAATCTGTGCTGACGGCGATCCTCGAAAGAACAGATTCTGATGAGGAAACGGTGATAAACCTTCCTGCAAAAGCTGAATTGCGTTCAGCAGATTCTGCGGGATTTGTATCTGGGAAAATAATAGAATCTTGTGTAGAGAAAACTGTGACGGTTGTGGACAGCCGCATGGATATCGGTACGATGAATTCGGTATGCTCCTCGTACTCGATGGACACGGAACTGGCTTCTCAAAATACCAGAATTAGGAGCTCGATGTTCAAAAGTTCCGAGGAAAGTTCGTCTGAACTTGCATCTTCTGCTTGCGGCTCGTCGGTGACTCTTGTGACAGGCACGAAAACAGAGCATGCAGGTCGGCTGTGCATAACGTCGCGCGGCAATGCGGCAATAGACGGAAAACTGATTAAATTGGGCTGACATTAGTCGGCAAAACTATAACAAAAACGGAAATTAGATATGTCAGATGATGCTTACTCGTTAGGCAACGAAAAGCCCGCGGTGTCGCTTAACGGTTCCGATCTCGATGATATGCCTGAGATGATCAAATATAACGAGGAATTTGAGGCAGCATCCAGCGTCAGCAGCACAAGACCGATCAATTGGACGCAGATAGAGCGTTGCGCCAGAATCATCCTTCGAGATTACGTCAAACACTTCCAAATTGCTGCGAACTACGGCATTGCGTTGCTACACCTTGATAAGGGCATCAATGCGGTGCTTGATGCTTCCGTAATCTTGCATGGCATTTTCACTAAATTTTGGGACGATGCTCTGCCGCCTAAAAAACGCAAAAAGGGGCGTTTTGCGGCGGTGGATTATTGGCTCGAAGCGACAGTAGCTTATCTAGATTCATATCAAAAAGAAGATACGCCGAAATCCCTTATCGATAAAACTATAGATGCCGTGTCGGAACTTGATTCCGCAATGGCCGAAATCGATGAAGAATTGTCTCCTAATCTTCGAATTTTGGTCAATAAACTTCGTCAGATGCCATGCGTCGACGATTCTGCGCCTGTGAACGAATCTGTTCAGGAATCAGAACAACAGCAGCCTGACGCAGAGGAAAACGCTGTTGAAAGCAAATCTGCCGAACCTGCCGCAGTTCCGGCTAAACCTGAACCTGCTACAAAACCGGTCGAATCAGCCCCTGTTTTGAAGAGCGTTGACAAGCCTGTGGTCACAGGCGTAGCCGACAGAGTAAAAATATCTGCGGGTTTTTTGATTGAGGCGGCAGATGCGATTTTGCAAAATGACTTGTCCGCGCCTCTGTCATACAGATATAGGCGCATGGGCGCGTGGATGCAGATAATGAAAGCTCCTCCTGCAGATAACGGAATGACGATGATTCCGGCTCCTGCCGATGAAATCAAAGCTGCATTTGAGAAACTCTACGTGAGCGGTCAGTACGAGGCTCTGTTAAAGGCGGCCGAGGGTCGCCAAACGTCAAGTCCGTTTTGGCTCGACTTGTCATTTTACTCGGCTACGAGTCTTGAAAAATTAGGGTTTGCGGATGCAGCATCTGAAGTCAAAGAGATGACATCGTGGTTCATCCGCAGAATTCCCGGGATCCCGCAGCTGCATTTTGACGGCGGCGAGCCTATGTGCAACGCCGATACCATCGCATGGCTTGCCAGTTTGTCTCAAAATGGTGAAGCCGATACAAAAAAGACTGACGGGGTTGCGGATAGAATCAAGATTGCGCTCAATGATGCCGCATCGGACTCTGATTCCGCTCTGGCACAGGTCGAAGCATATGCCAACGCTTCGAGCGGACTTGCGAGATTGAGGTATCGCGCCGCGTTGGCAAAAATTTTTGCATCCATGGGCCGTGACGATTTATCCACCGGCGTGATTGCCGAAGTGCTTAAGGATGTGCAGGCAAATGCCCTTGGGGACTGGAGTTCTGCGGAGACTTCAGAGATTTTGGGCTTTGCATTCGATATATACAAGCAGGCCGGAAAAATTCCCGAAGCGCAGAAAGTTCTTACTGAACTTGCGCTTTTGAACCCAACAGCGGCGATTGCAAAAACATATACTGATGAGTGAAGTTTCACTTATAAGTTTTTTAAGGAGAATTAGAAAATGGCTCAGGAAGGATCGATTGCGCCTAAAGAACGTGTAAATATAGTATACAGACCGGCAACTGGCGACGCTAAAGAGGAAGTCGAATTGCCTCTTAAGATGCTTGTTATGGGTGATTTTACTGGCACTACGGATGAACGCGCTATTGAGGAGCGCAAGCCGATAAGCATAAACAAAGACAATTTTAATGATGTTCTCGGAGCTCAGAACATCAGCGTAGCGTTTAATGTTCAGAATAAATTATCTGGCGGTTCTCCTGATGAACAACTTGCTGTTAATCTTAAGTTTGACAGCATGAAAGATTTTGAACCTGATCAGATCATCAAAAAAGTTCCGGAACTCAACAAACTTCTTGAACTTCGCGAAGCTCTTAAAGCACTCAAGAGTCCTCTTAGCAACATTTCAGACTTCAGAAAGAAGGTTCAGCAGCTCGTTGCTGATGAGGATTCGAAGGCAGCTCTTCTGCGTGAATTAGGTATCAGCGAAGAAGAAGGGGAGGAAAAATAAATGGCTGAAGAAATGCAGAATGCGACAGAATCGGCGGCAACCGTCAACTTCCTCGATCAGATAGTTGAGTCGACCAGGCTCAAGCCTACCGATGAGGCTTACGAAGTCACAAAGACGGGTCTTCAGACATTCTTGTCCGAACTTGTAAAACCTGAGTATCAGGGTGCCAAAATCAGCGGCGATCTAGTCGATCGAATGATTGCCGAACTTGATGCAAAGATGTCCAATCAGGTCAATGAAATCATTCATAACGAAAAATTCCGTGCTCTTGAAAGTGCATGGCGCGGAGTTAAGTTCCTTGTCGATCGCACGGACTTCCGCGAAAACATCAAACTTGAGATGATGAATTGCACCAAGCAGGATCTCCTTGATGATTTCGAAGACTCGCCTGAAATCGTCAAGAGCGGTCTGTATCAGAACGTCTATACGGCTGAATACGGTCAGTTCGGCGGTCAGCCATATGGAGCGATGATTGCCGATTTTGACTTTGGATGCGGCGCTCAGGATATGAAACTCCTCAAGTACATGGCGTCAGTCGCTGCAATGAGCCATGCTCCGTTTATTTCTGCCGCTGGACCTTCTTTCTTCGGCATTGAGGATTGGGAACAACTGCCAAAACTCAAAGATCTTCACAGCGTTTTCGAAGGCGCGCAGTATGCCAAGTGGAGATCGTTCAGAGAATCGGAAGATGCTCGTTACGTTGCGCTTACTCTTCCAAGATTCCTGCTTCGTCTTCCGTACGGATCAGATACCGTTCCTTGCAAGAACTTTAACTTTAAGGAAGCGACTGACGGTGGCATGAACAATTTCTGCTGGGGCAACACGGCTTTTGCATTCGCAAGCCGTCTGTCAGACTCTTTTGCGAAGTACCGCTGGTGTGCAAACATCATCGGTCCTCAGAGCGGCGGCGCGGTCGAAGATCTTCCGCTGTATCAGTACGAGGAAGCCGGTGAAGTTAAGAATATGATTCCTACTCAGGTTCTTATTTCCGAACGCCGTGAATACGAATTGTCGGAAGAAGGCTTCATTGCTCTTACCATGCGTAAGGGTTCTGATAACGCAACCTTCTTTAGCGCCAACAGCACTCAGGCTCCTAAGTTCTTCGGCAATACCGCCGAGGGCAAGGAAGCGGAACTTAATTACAGACTGTCTACTCAGATGCCGTATATGATGGTTGTCGACCGTCTGGCTCATTACATTAAAGTTCTGCAGCGCGAAAATATCGGTTCTTGGAAGAGCCGCGGCGAACTTGAGAGCGAACTCAACAAGTGGATTAGCCAGTATGTTACCGAAATGGATAATCCTGAGCCGAGCGTGAGAAGCAGACGTCCGCTCAGAGCCTGCGAGATTAAGGTTCAGGACGTCGAGGGAGAGCCAGGCTGGTACAGAGTGTCGATGAAAGTTAAGCCTCATTTCAAGTATATGGGCGCATCGTTCACGCTGTCTCTTGTAGGCAAACTCGACAAGAAATAATTAGTCTTGTAGGTTAATTATTGCTTCATAAAAGCGGCATCGACAAAGCATGCCGCTTTTTTTTCCAAATTAGTCTGAAAGTATATGGAGATTGCTGATGCCTACTGAAACTCTGTTTGAAAGAATGAGAAATCAAATGGCCGGCAAGAAACCGACCGGATCTGAGATAGAGCGGCTTAGCGCTTCCATCATCCAAAATCTCACAAAGATTCTTAATTCCCAGCAGGGCGGATCGCTTGCGCAGCCAAATCTGGGGTTGCCTGATCTGAACTCTGTTCGTTATGGCGAGGGATTAGACAATATCAGAGGATTTGAAACAGTAATTGAACAATGCATCAAGACATATGAGCCGAGGTGCTCTGCCGTAAAAGTATCTTTGGATGAAAAAAGGGGCGACAGAACATCATTGTCATTTAAAGTGAATCTATCTGTGGTAAACGGCTATCAGATTGTGCCGCTTGTATTTGAGACTGTCATGGGGTTGGATGGAAAAATATCCGTGGAGCATGCATAAATGATTAACCGCTACTACGATGAACAGCTGGCTCTGTTGAGATCTCTGGGCGTTGAATTTGCCCAGAAATATCCTGCATTGGCACCGATGCTTGCAGGACAGAGTGCTGATCCCGATGTCGAGAGACTAATCGAAGGAACTGCATTCCTGACAGGTCTAGTCGAAGAACGTCTTGACGATGATTTTCCGGAAATTGCGCACGGTCTTACCGAACTGATGTTCCCTCATTACCTGCAACCCATCCCGTCTTCCACTATTGTCAGATTTTCTGGGCGACCTGAATTGATGGTTCCCCAAGAGATAAAGAAGGGAATGCTGCTTAAAAGCGTTCCCGTAGATGGCATCAATTGTTCATATACGACGATTCATCAAGTGACCGTTTATCCTCTTTCCGTCAGATGCGAATTGTCGGCTCCAGACAAGATAGAACTTGTGTTTGATTTTAGGGCAGGGAGTCTTGCAGAATTTGCGATTGACGACTTGAGATTGTATGTTTCGGGCGATTACGGCGATGCCGCGCACATGGTTTTCGATGTAGCCAACTTTGTCGATGAAGTCATTTATTCTGATTCGGAAAATTCGGTGACGCTTGCGGCTTCTGAAGCCATCTCGACACTAGAGCCGGATCTGTTTGAACTTGTGCCGCATAAAAGCGGCATGTTCTCTGCGTTTCGTCCGGTGCAGGGATACTTTCAGATGCCCGAAAGCCTATGCTTCATGAAGTTGCGGGGTCTTAGTAGGCTCGGTTCGGAGCAAAATTCGTTCAAAGTCGAGATTAAATTTTCTTCCGAGCGTTCCAAATTTCGCCATAACCCAGGAAAAGTCGGTTTTGAACTCTTTTGCGTGCCTGCGATCAATGTATTTCCTAGGGACGCCGAAACGATTTCGGTAGATTATTCGCAGCGCGAATATAAGGTTGTACCGTACAGAAACGGAGGCAATTACAAAATATATTCTGTCGACAAGGTGATGGGGTATGTTCAGGGCGCTTCCGACGAGCGAGAATACAAGCCTTTTGAGAATTTTAATCCTCAGACGACGATGGTTCCGCTTTACACGGTTCGCCGTCGCAGATCGAAATTGACCAAGGGTTCGGACGTGTATATCAGCGTTGCGATGCCGCATGAAGGAACAGAGGCCGTACAGGAAACTTTGGTGCTTAAAACAACATGCACCAATGGTTCGCTGACGGAAAACTTAAGATACGGCGACATATGCGTTCCTACAGAGACGATGCCTATGTATGTCGATTACATGAACATAACGCATCCGACGTCTCCGATAGAGTGCCCGCTCGGAAAAAATCTCTTATGGCGTCTGCTTTCTCACATTTATCTCAATCAGTCGTCGATAACGAACGTCGATGCGATGACTTCTTTGCTTAAGCTGTATATTTTTACCGAAACAGAAAACAAAGCTCAGGTACAGGTGAATACAAGACGCGTGGAAAGCATCGTGAGAGTCGAATCAGAAGATGCGGTAAGACTTGTCGAAGGCTGTGCGGTACGGGGGAAAATAGTGCGAATTTTCATCAATCGCGACGGTTTCTCGTCAGTCGGCGATATGTATCTGTTTGCCAGCGTGCTTCAGCGAATGCTCGGAGCTTATACGGGAATCAATAATTTTACGATCGTGCGCGTGTGCGATCTCAGCACCAGGAATGAATTCGTATGCCAACAGCTAGAAATGGGCACGAGAAACAATCTGTAATAGAAACACTTCTCAGAACGCCGCAGAAATTTTCATTCAATATGGCGATGAGACTTTTGCGCTCTCATTTTGGCCAAAACGTCGATATCAACGTGCATCCGTCTTTGAATTTGTCATTTAACGACAGGGATGTGGTTGCGATAAAAATCTACGACCGCAACCTTATGAAGGGCATCGTTGATTTTAATATGCGCTGGTACGCGGAGCTGACCATTGAAAGATTGCTTGAGAGATTCAGATCTGGTGATTCCCTTAATGTAACGTTTGACGTGTCCGTTAATTTTTTGGGGCTATATGGTTCTTCATCTCCTTTGCCTATCTACTATACGGAAGGCATCATGGAGGATGCGAATCAAGACAACAACGGAACAAGGGAATTTGTTGACGTCATCAACAGGCCTATTTATAGGCAATTCGAGATGGCTCAAAATAAATACCAACTGTTCAGCCGTTGCGTCGATGTTCGCGATGAATCGCTCATCGAAAGAATGTTTGCCTTTGCGGGTCTCAGCATTGCGGGAATTAGGGAACCATGCGGCAATGATGTTTATCATTTGCTCCCATACTTGGGCATATATTCAATGATGCCGCGAAGCATTGCGGGTCTTCGGGCGATATTCGAACGAGAATTCGGCGATGAGGATGTTGAAATATTCGAGTATGCGCATTCGGTTTGCGATATACCTGAAGAGCAGATGATGTCTCTTGGCAAAGAAAATTCAACGTTGGGAAATACTTGTTACCTCGGAACGACCATAGGGTGTCGCGATGGCGCTATCTTGATTAACATATCATGCGACGATATGCATGAATATGAATCGATGTTGCCAGGCGGGGAAAAACTGAAGAAACTGAGCTGGCTCATGACGCATTATTTGGTCGACAGAGTAGATATCAAATTGTCGATATGCTGCAAGAACCCCGGCAATACCGATTATGCCATGGATGACGAACAAAACCCTCTTGGCATAAATTCTTACTTGGGCGGCGCTTTTGATGAAAACGGACAGCTCCAAGGCCTCAGATACGAATGCTTGCTTGATTATTAGTCAGCTGGCAGTTACCAGACTTTTTGCGCCTGTCCCGCAGCGGGCGTTATCCCCATTTCCAGCGATTTTGAAAAATCTTCTTGAGTAAACTTGTCGACAGAGAATGTCTGTCGAGACAACTTTTCCAAGTTATCGGCGCTTTTATCCTTTGTGTTGATGATATCCGGTATTTTTTCTTGGTTTGTTCCTTCGTCACGTGCTGAATTTCGCTCGTTATTCGAGAACTGCTGAGATTTTTGGTAGATTTTCGCTGACATATTTGTCTTGTTATCGTCGGAAGAACTGAATAGTTTGACGATATTCATAGTCGCTTTATCGCTGATTCTGCCCCAATTGATATCATTGAAACTTATTTGGAGCGAGTTCATCGTGTAGAGAATGATGACAATCGCTGCAGCAAGCCAAGAGCCAAAAATGCATAGAGGAAACAGCACTTTTAGAGGAATCTTTTTGGTGATTTTCATTTTGCTACTTGTCCTTGCATACGATGGCCTGTTGCGGGATTGTCATATTGGAGCGTCGGAAATTGGCATTCTTGATGACATCCAATACGCGATCGCCTTTGACATTCATTCTCATATCTATCCAATCGATATTGTGTTCGTCAAGAAACAGCTGATCGGTTTCAAAATCGCCGGCGCTGAATTTGGTCGACAGACCTCCCACGAATTTTGAGATCAAGTCGACAGAGCCGTAATCGCCGTCGAAATTTTTCGAGATAGTGTAACCGTCAAAAAGAACCTCGAGTTTTGCTTCTTTGCAATGATCGATATTCCATTTAAAAGACAGAGATTTTTTGTAGTTATAGCTTTCAAGAACCTGATCGCCTTGCTGATCGTCGCAGATAAATGTAAGTCTGGTTCCGATCGGCATGATGGTCGCATCGTCATTGACTTCGGCAGGGGCAGTGGTAAGAGTCAATTTGGTTTCGACGGAAGTACGCATTTTGATATATGAATCTCGGCTATTCAAGAAGGTTAAGAAATCTTGAGTGTATGGCAAAGATCTGTCAAACCAAATAGGAGATTCATAGCCTGCGACATCTTCGCTGATAAGCGCTCCGAGCGAGTTGGTGACGAAATCTGTAACCAGACCGTTGTCTCCAAAGAGCGGCAATTTGGATATGTCGGCAGAGTGCAGAACTTTTGAAACAACTTTATCCGTCCACATATGCTGAATTTGGCAAGCTACCAAATCCATCGAAAGCTGCTTCAGGTATGTGGCTGTATTGGAGTATGCTGCGTAACCTGATGGAGTCATGTGATTTGCATATGCGCGATCTTCGGCTTTAACCAAAAGACTTTTAAGGTTAAGAAGCGATTTTTCCAGAGCCATGAAAGGATCTTCCTTACTGCCTTGACCGTTATTGGCAGCCGCTCCCGAAATGGATGCTTTCACGGAATTAAATGCCAAATTCCTGTTAGACAGCAAAGGAATGATGTTATTGACCGTTTCGAAGAATTTGTTGGTTTGGCGTACGACATCTAGCAACTGAGTCTGTTCTTCTCCATCAGGGTTGTTGATATTTCCTATGATGTTGTCTATATGCGCCTTGGTGTTAGCTTTGATTTTTTCGATCGAATTTCCTTCACCTTCGATATGTTTGTATTGGCTGCTTGCATCAACTTGAAGTTTCAGTGACTGTAAATCTACCTTTCCTCCTAGTTCGCTTACGTATGACAGTTCTTCAAGAGATCTTGCAGCCACCTTGAAGAATGGATTTGTGGAGGCTTCTCCCATGAGTGAAAGTGCCGACAATCGGTCATTGATAGGTAGACCTGAAGTGGATTCATTGAAATGTTCCATGAAGTTTATCCACTTCGTCTGGAAATTCATGTAGACCAGTTTGCGAAGGCTCTCAAGATGTGACGGTATGTCGAGGTGCACGCCGTTTTGTTTGGAAAATTTCTCATCTTTTGGAAGTTTATTTGCCAGCGTTTTCATATTTTCAACGCCATCTTTCGTAAACGCAGCTTCAAAGTCGTAGGTGTAAGTACTTCTGTCTGCAGAAAGAAATGGCAAAAATGCATTGCTTTTCACGGGCTGGGATTTGTTGTTAGCCCATTCAATAATCCAATCTAGGTCATCGTAACTATTGATGATTTTTGCCAGTGCATCCATGGAGGTGATGTAGAGAAATTCGTCAGAATCATGGTGCACCAAGGTAGCGATGCTATCCTTCCACAAAGATGTGCAGATCGTTCCGGGAACAGAATTTCCAGCAAAATCAAAGCATCTGGTCTTTTCCAAATCATCGAGCGTTTGCAGAGCCTTTTTAAGGCTCATGCGTTGATTTTTGTATTTATCGAAGAAATCAATTATTGATGCCTGAGTCAGCACGCCGTCACCGATGAATTCGTAGGCGACACGTTCGGCCTCCTCGGGCGAGAGCATCTCGTTATTGACCGTTCTGTCGTACATCTCCTGGATCCACCAAGGATGGATGGATTTATAGAGCATTTTTTTGAGAGTCACATAGGCGGTAAATATATTGCCTGCTTCAATGCTGGCATCGACCTTCGTGCTGATGAAATCGGGAATAATATGGTAGAAACTCGAGGTCTGAACTTCATTCAGATGATTACGTAGATCGATGATGGCATCAAGCATATAGTTAGGTTTTTTTTGCGAATCTTGAAGTCTGAATACGGCATCGCCTATGTTGACAGTCCATTGTTCGCATCTGTACATGCCATAACTGAAAAAACCAATCGTAAGCAGCGTTATTATGCCGACGGACAATATGCTGAGGTTTGCCGCGATGTTTCGCCATCTGCTGAAAGAATTGATTGGTTCGTACAAAAGACGATCTCTCGGCATGACCGTGGTAAATAACTGCTTGATGAACAGTCCTCTTGCATCGAATTTTCTATGCGAGTCTTCGCTTTTGACTTTTTCGCTCAAGAACGGAGAAAATGTGTTGCCTTTTTGCAAAGCAGAAGTCAGATAGATTCCTCTTAAAATTACTTCTTCGTTATAGGTAGTATTGTCGAAAGCTATCTGTATAAATGAGCGAAGTTTGCTCCTAATTTCCGAAATGTTTTCGGCAAATAACTTGATGCCAGCTTTGGCTTTGAGCCCTTGTTCGTAGCGGCTTTCGATTATCGGCACGGACAGAATGAGTTTGCGAAGATACGATTCTACGGATTCGACGAATTTTTCGACCACCATGTTGTGTCCTTCGACAGTATCGGAGGAGTAGCCGAATGATTGATCCTTTTCTTCATCGGTCAGCAGCTCACCGAGTGAACTGAATCCAGCTATCAGATCGGCCTTTGTTATGGTGAGATAGACGGGAACCTTTGCTCCCAATACATTGGTCAGTCTGTTAAGTCTGTCAGCAACAAAGACGGCATACTGTTCAAGATCGTCAGTGCGGTCTGATAAGAATTTCTCAGCTGGCAATGTGACCATGATGCCGTTTATAGGTTCTCTGCGCCTGTAAGTTCCGAGCTGAACTAGAAATTCCTTCCATTCCGATTCGTCGATTTTTCCGTCGACGGGGCGGACGTATTTTCCGGCCGTATCGATTACGATCGCATTGTTGAAGAACCACCAGTCGCAATTTCTAGTAGAAGCAATGCCTGGGATTGGACCGACTTCCGAAGTTATGGAACTTAGTCCAGCGTTGGCAATGCATGATGATTTGCCGGCATCCGTTTCACCGATAATAAGATACCAAGGGAGCACATAAAGCGGATTGCCCATTTTGGACAGCATGCTTCCTTTAAGAGTGTCGACGGCAGATATCCAGCGCTGTCTGAGATCGCTAAGTCGTGATAGTTCTTCGTTTTTGGCTCTCTGCATTATCAGATCATCTTGGGCAATGATCTGTTCTACGAATTTTTTCTGCCTATATCTGCGGAAATAGTGAATCGCTAAGTAGGTAACGATTGCTATTGCAAATATTGCTCCGATTACGAGCATTGCCGTAACAATCGATCCGCCATATACAACGCATGTAATGTAGTACGCTAAAAATATGATGAGCAGTGCTATGAATGCAGCAAGCGTCAGTTTTAAAACGAGAGCGAGAAAATGGCGCATGGTATTAAAGACTCAGTATCTTCTTCGTGAACGTTTCCCAGTATTCAGCATGTTCCTGTGAAATATCGGAATATACCAAAGCTATTGCAAGAACTGACAGAAGCATGAATATGATGAAAATCAGGGACTGTCTCTGAAGCAGTGAAAAATCATTGTCGCCTTTGCGGAGTGCGGCAGAATTGCAGAGAACAACGTCATCTTTGATACCCAGCAATTCAGTAAGCTCTTGCCTGATGGTTTCAAGATCTTTCATTCCGTTCATCCAATGACGACCTTTGAAACCTAACGATATAAGTTCGCAATAGAATTCGATCAAATCGAGCCGATCTTTCGTCGGCTTGGTTCTGTATGTCTGGACGCAGTCATGCAATTTATCGAAAAATTCCTCGCCTCCGCAGTTTGTTTTATAGAGTCTTAACTGCAGCAGTGACCAATTATTGTTTAGAGAATACATCATTTCGTCGACATAAACTGCGGCAGCAAAAGACGCTTCGTCTATGCATTGGGCATCAAGCGCCAGCAGGTGTATCTCTGACATAAATTCTTCAAACTTTTCGATGACCAGTTCGAATACTTCGTCCTGCACTTCGATACGCTTGGTAACGATCGAAGATACCAGCGTGAGAAGTTTGCTTGCAGTTTTAGAAATGAGCATTTATTGCTCCGAAGTCACGTACATGGTGATATTGGCATCCGTAGGGCCGTTCCAAAGAATTGCAGCCTCTTTTTGGTCAACGAGATCGTTCCAAAGTTCGTTCTTTGTGTCTACTAGACTGTAAAAACCTGAATCTAGCGACGGCAAGGAGCCAGGGATATTGTCAGCAATGGAGACTGTTATGCCAGGAAGAGATCTTGATATCAATTCAGGCAATGCATGAGCCGATGAGAATTTAAGCTGCTTCCAGAAAGAAAGGCTGAGTTTGTCGGGATCAAGACCTTCACCTGAAATCGACAAAAATACTTTGCACCTGTTCATTGAAGACAGATCTGGCACGGAAGCCGTCCAAACATTCTGCTCGCCGCGAGTGAATTTAATGATGTGCTCTGGACCGACTGTAAGCGAGTTCATGCAAAGGCGTATGTGATCTTCCAGCGTGGCAAACACATATGCAAGATTTTCATGGTCGTAGTCCGGGAATTTTCGCTGTTCATCTATGCTGCTAAGTTCGTCGCAATAGGCGCTGAGCGAAGCCTCTATGCCAGCCAAAGTCTTCCATACTTCCCAAGGGTGGGCAACATCAGATTCCGACAACATTTGAATTTCTGCCGATGCCCTTGCCAGGGAACTTATGAGACTCACAAGCATAATTTCGTATGATGAGAGTTTTGAATTGCGCCTCAGGTGTTTGTATTTTTCAAAAACAGCAGTTTTCGACAATACCATAAGACTGATATTGTTGAGAGAATTGACTAGTTTCGAGTGTCCGAAAAAGTTGAAAACAGGCGGAACATAGTTCTGATTCGATACTAACTTGGAACCATCCTGGTAGACTTCTGCAATTTTCAGGAGTTCGTAGTCTGACGCATAATCCAATTCGCTTTCAAGAAAGATTCTGACGTTATATTGCAACAGTTCTATATGACAATCGAGTCCTTCGCCGTAGAGATCAGGCATGTTTACGCCAGTATAGGAGCAGATGTAGCGTGTCGGGCAATCCTGGGGTGGTTCTCCCTGGTAACGGGTAACATTTGATGATTTTTCGCTGAATCTTCGAATACCGACGTAAACGGAAAGAACATCGCTCTGACCGAGCGCCTCATCGGGGATCATTCGCGGCAAACATACTGCGTTATCACCTATATGAGCATAGGAGCCATCGCTGAACAAAAAGGCTCCTGATGCAACCAAAATGGTTTTTGCGGATAGCGCATCTTGATTGAGCGCAAGTCGGTTTACGCCGTAAAACCATGGCTGAAGAACCTTAGCGATTCTTGCAATGTGATCTTCTCGCAATTTTGTTTCGATCTGAAAATGCTGCGGCTTTAGCAGCATGCCCTGATGATACCTAATCAACCCATGTTTCACGATGTAGTCCGCCTATTGTTCTTTTTATTATTGCTATTGTATTCGGAGTTTCTTTTTTCAAACTCTATATTGCCTACAAACCAGAAAGGTAATGCAATGTTGAAAAAGAGTCCGCAAGTTTGTTTCTAACCTACTGCCAACAGAATTTAAATTATATTGTAAGCAATCAATCTAGATCTGGCACTAACTTAGATTTGTGCCAATTCATCTTGCGATCTTGCTGATCGTAGATTCCTTGGCACTTTTTTCTTTAATATGTGGTTTTAGATCAAATCAATGATGCGGCACTCAGATTCGTCGCTATCTGACAAACCTTCGCATAACAGAATGGAAGGAACCACGCCCTTGATTCGTAAAAACACGCTGTCATTTTCGGAAATCGCATTCTTGCAGCCGTTTCCCATAAATGACTTGCCAGCAGCTTCAAGCTGAGCATCCCTAATCGGATAATTAAGTTCGCTTCTTTCTGGAAGAGCTCCCTTTGGACCGACCGCTATGAAATCCGTCTTTCCGCCCAGCGAGTTGTCTGTCGCAACCAAAACGCCGTCCCAGTTTCCCGAAGACGGACCGACTTCAAGCCAAAAACCGACACCTGCTTGATTGTGCGCGCACAATCTGAATCCCGGATCATCCCAAGGTTTCTTGATAGCGGAGGATGTAGCAAGCTTTGTTGGAAGTTTGTCTGGTGTAATGAACACCGCGTGTGAGAGCAGCGCAGGCAACGGGCGTTCGGGTCCGATGAAGAGAATCGGCAGACGATTTTTTCTGTGAAGTCTTGCGGCAAGTACTGCGTAGCAAAGACCTATCGTAGCTTCCTTAGGAATTTCACCCAAAGCAAAGATTACCCATACATCGGCATTTTCGATTTCCTGGCAAGGAATTTCTTTGGTAATTTCCTTTTCTTCGAGATTCCAGAAATGGCCGTTAGGTTCGAAACCGCTTTTGGCAACAGCTTGGAAAAGAGCCTGCACGGCAGGCTCATTTTTTTCCATAGCCGAAATAAATACTTTTTTCTTCATTCGGCATTACCTTACTCTGTAACAGTCATGTCAAATTCGCCGTCATCGCCAATTTTAAGATTGATGGCTTTCGGCATACTGCCGTCTGTCATGCATTGGAGCACGAAAGAGGACAGCTTCGGCATGAGATTGACATTGATGATGAAATCAATGTTGCGCGCGCCTGTTTCCGAATCAGTGCATCTTTCTGTAATCTTTTCGACAACATCAGGATCATAAGTGAGCACAAGACCGTTATTGTGCTTAAGAGTCGCAGCAAGTTTGTTGAGCTTGATGATTGTGATGTCATGCATCGCTTCTTTGCTGAGAGCCGTGTAAGGAAGCACAGTCATGCGAGCAAGAAGTGCCGGCTTAAAGTGCTGATTAAGCGTAGGTCTAATCGCTTCGGCAATGCTTTCGGAAGTTGCATCAGGATCTTCGCTCATTTCTGCAATGATGTCGGTTGCAAGATTGCTGGTCAGCAAAATCACAGTGTTGGCGAAATTAATTTCTTTGCCTTCGCCGTCGCTTAGAACACCCTTGTCGAATACCTGATAGAAGATATTGAGGATGTCAGGGTGAGCTTTTTCGACTTCATCGAGAAGAACAACGCTGTAAGGCTGCTGTCTCACGGCTTCCGTGAGAACGCCGCCTTCACCGTAGCCGACATATCCCGGAGGCGACCCGACAAGACGGCTGACGGTATGCTTTTCCTGATATTCGCTCATATTGACGGTTACGAGGCTTCTTTCGCTGCCGAATAACTGTTCTGCCAATTTGATTGCCGTTTCTGATTTGCCCACGCCAGAAGGACCGACAAGCAAGAATACGCCGAGAGGCTGGTTGACTGCGCGCAGTCCTGATTTGGCATTTTTGATAACCGTCGAAAGCGTCTTGAGGGCAAATCCCTGACCTTTAATTCTTTCGCCCAGAATTTCTTCAAGGTGCAAAACGGTAGAAACTTCATCGCGAGCCATTCGTCCAAGAGGAATGCCAGTCCAATCGGAAACGACTTGAGCGATCAGATCGGAGGTTACTTCATAATGGATTGTCGGTTCGTCACCCTGTATTTCTCTGAGAGCGTCTGACTTTTCTTTAACTTTTGCTTTGGCGGCTTCAATCGTTTCTTCAGTAGCGCCTTCTGCCTTTTTGGCTTCAGAAAGTTCGTTACGGGCGTCAACGACTTCATTTACCGCTGCAAGCTCAGTCTGCCATCTGCCGTAAGCGGCATCGTAAGCGGCATTGGTCTCTTCAAGCTCTTTCTGAAGATCTGCGAATTTTTCCTGATCCACTGCCACATCGTTATCGATATCGCGTTTCAAGGAATTGATTTCGCGTTCGAGCGCTTGCGACTTGCGTTTTAGATCTTCGACATTGCCGGGAGTTGCCTTCAGATTGACTTTGACTCGTGCACATGCGGTGTCGACGAGGTCGATTGCTTTGTCAGGAAGGAATCGTGCCGTTATGTAGCGATCTGAATAAATTGCTGCCGTGTCCATGGCTTCATCGCGGATGACGACCTTATGAGCCTTTTCGTAAGAATCTCTCAGTCCGCGCAAAATGAGAGCAGCCGTTTCAACAGACGGCTCGGCGAGTTTAACCAGCTGGAAACGGCGGGCGAGAGCTGGGTCTTTTTCAAAATATTTTTTGTATTCAGACCAGGTCGTGGCGCCGCAAGTGCGAAGTTCGCCTCGAGCCAAAGCTGGCTTAAGCAGGTTTGCGGCATCGCCTGTGCCTGCCGAACCGCCCGCTCCGATAAGCGTGTGTGCTTCGTCTATGAAGAGGATGATCGGAGTTACGGATGCCTGAATTTCCTGAATGACGCCTCTGAGACGGTTTTCGAACTCCCCTTTTACGCCTGCGCCTGATTGGAGCGCGCCCATATCGAGTTCTATCAATCTGACATCTTTAAGCATTTCAGGGACATCGCCCTGCGTAATGCGAAGCGCAAGTCCTTCGATTGCGGCTGTCTTGCCGACTCCGGGTTCGCCAACGAGAATTGGATTGTTTTTTCTGCGCCTTGCCAGGATGTCGATCATCTGTCTAATTTCTTGATCTCTTCCGAATACAGGATCGATACGGCCTTCCTTGGCTTTCTTCGTGTAGTCTTTGCAGAATCTTTCAATAAATCCGCCTGCAACATCTCCCTGCGGCTTGTTCTTGCCGTCAGATTCTTTTGCTGATGCATGTGATTCAATGAAATCTGCATTTTCCTGGCTGCGGGATGCGTATTGAGCAAAGTTGGCTTTGATTGCATCAGGATTGAGTTTGTTGAGTATCTTGAACCATCCGCATTGGCCATATACCATCGGATGGTTGAGTATGGCAAGGACTACCGCACCTGAGCGGATCTTCGCGCCGCCGAGTTCAACGGAGGAAATCATCCATGCATCGGAAAACAGATCAATGAGTCTTGGAGAAAATGAAGGGCGTCCGCCATTGCCTATTGCGAGCGTATTGAGCGCCTGACCGAGTTCTCGCATAAGATCCGCGATGAGGTCCTGTTTGTTGTCAAGAAAAGCTATGAGGTCGCCGTCTCGCTTTTCGATCATCTTGATAAGCCAGTGTTCGGCGGTAACTTCATAATTTGTTCTTGAGACGGCAAGACCTGCCGCATCATTCAAGGTTACTGTGCAGTATGAATTGAGTTTGGCCAGCATGTGACCGAGATCCACGTTTACCACGTGATTCCTCCTTGTGGGAAGCATACAGTTAGCTCGATTCTATATTAACAACCGGTTCATGATCTGCTTGCGCATGCAGGAGTGTGAACTTTGCAAGGTTGTTTTTGAAGAGAATGCGATTTTGTCCGTGTCTTACGAAAAGACCGCCATTTGGCGGTCGTATTCAAAATGTATGAGCAGGTTGTTATGCCTTCCAATCATCGGTGAATTCGATGTTGCCGTCTGCGTAGCTCCAGGTAATCTTGGAGTAGGTAAACGCCACGGTTTCCATGTCCTTGTATGGCTTGTTTTCAGGCAAGAAGGTGGTTGGAGTTTCAGCGCCCATCTGGACGATGATTGCGTCTTCGAGCTTGATGGTGAAGTATTTCTTTTCTTCGCCCGTGTCCGCGATGCGGTAGAAATCAAGCTCTACTTCGACGCCTTCGCCCTTGCAGCATGCCGAATACAGCTTTGGAGTCGCGACGTCCTTTGCCTTGGTGACTACGAGAGGGTGATGGATGCGCTGTCCGGTAGGAAG
>JAZQPH010000257.1:0-1827 GCA_045628385.1 Succinivibrionaceae bacterium | reverse complement strand
TATTGATGCTTGGAGACGGACTAGGGGAACTATCCCAGGAAAAACTCGAGCTTATAGAAAAAATTATTAAAATCAGGCTGTCGGACAAAAAGCTTTCATGCGTCGGTGACAATCGCTTCCGCATCCAAAATTGCGACGACTCATGCCTATACGACGTTGCTATCAACACATGCGACCAACCGATGGATATCGAACTTGGCAAAGGCTTTGCGGACTTTTTTTCAGGCTGCGAGTTCCCTGAAAAAATAACCCTCAGCCCGATGGACGCGCTTATAGCCAAAGCCGAAAAAAATCAGACAAGATAAAAAAGAAGGTCTGAAACCGCAATTCAGTCCGTCTTGAAATTTCCAAGATTTTTGAAAAATTTTTTGTTATCAGACCAATCAGAAAAGCAGGCAACATTTGGCATAATTCGCCAAATCGTCACTTGTTCTTGAGTTCGCGTTTCTTTATCGAACGATATTCTTTCTGAGCCGCATGAAGATTACGCCTGAACTTCGGATTTTTGAACATTTCTTCGGCTACGGCCTGACCAAGAGCGATTCCAGCATCAACGTCTGAATCCCAGTGATAGCCGCATATAATTCTGTGCTCGCCGATTTTTTTTCCGCGTTCCAATATCGCGTCTTTAAATTCCGGAATGACTTCTGCCAATGCCAGAGCCTCAATCATCCCGACGGCTGCGTGGATCGACGGATAAGAGCCTGATTTTCTTGCCCCATCTTCATGTTCAGGTTTGCAGGTCGGCTCATTCAGCAGAACGAAAGGTCTGACGCGCGGAAAAATATTTTTTGTATTCTTGCTTGCAGTCCTCACGGTCTTTCCTGCGCGTGACAGCAGTTTATAAATTCTCGGCGTCTCTTTTTTGGTATTTTTTATTCCTGTCGCAACGCCGAGATATTCGGGAATATTCTTATACTCGGCCGTAAATACCGCATCCTGCCCGATCGGCTCGTTTCTCAGCTTCATGGCGTTTTCATGAGATGCTATTTCGGCAGGCAGAGTTTTCTCTCCCATGGCAGGAGGGGCTTTAAGATGATCCGCAGCCGAAAAATTATCGTCAATCGCATACGGTTTTGCGGCAAAAGCAGCCGAGCAAATGAACAACGAAAACAGAGCCAAGGAAAATCGAGTCATGACATGTTACCTTTCGTACAAAGAGTTCAAATAATCTTGCGATATTTCATGCGATTCTAAATCGTCCGTCGAAACTGACCAACAACAGAGAGTCAGTTCTTTGAAATCGATTCATAAGCAAATTCACGCAATGGCTTCGGCATTCCAAATCAAGAATCATTTTTCATCCAAAGATACCAGTCATATCTTCGGACGCAATTAAGGCGTCCCATCCGCAACCAAGAGCAAACAAAACATTAAATACGCATTTGCTTCGCTGTCAGGCGAGACATTAACACAGAAAGCTTTTCATCCGTTGCCGACAAAAAACATAACGCCCCTATGGTGTATAATTTGCGTATATTCGGAACGCATCTCCGAATGAGGCATATTTCTTTATTTTTGTGATTTTGTTGGCTCGAACATCATGAGTAATGCATTAACGAAGACTGAATTCAATTTCCCAGGCCAGACCTCCGTATATCACGGCAAGGTCCGCGACGTATACAACATCGGCGGCGAAAAGCTCGTAATGGTCGCATCCGACAGAATCTCCGCATTCGACGTAATTCTGCCAGAAGGCATTCCTTTCAAGGGACAGATGCTTAACCAGATCGCGGCGAAATTCCTCGATGCAACCAGCGACATCTGCCCTAACTGGAAACTTGCGACTCCGGATCCGATGGTCACAGTCGGCGTTATGTGCAAAGG
>JAZQPH010000256.1:0-2361 GCA_045628385.1 Succinivibrionaceae bacterium | reverse complement strand
CCGACTTAGCTCGGGCGACCAAATTTATTCTTCGGAGTCAATGCAGGAAACATGGACTCGATGATAAATCACTATACCGCCGACAGAAAAATCAGAACCGACGACGCATATACGCCAAATAACGTTGCAGGCAAACGTCCCGACAGAGCCGTGGTAGTTTACTCTCAGAAAATAAGAGAAGCGTATAAAGAGATTCCAGTCATCATCGGCGGAATCGAAGCTTCGCTGCGCCGAATCGCTCATTACGATTATTGGTCGGACACGGTCAAAAATTCGATATTGGTAGATTCAAAAGCCGACATTTTAGTATTTGGCAACGGCGAGCGGCCACTTGCCGAAATTGCCTACAGACTGAGCCTCGGTGAGAACGTTAAAGAGATAAAAGACGTAAGAAATACGGCTGTAATGGTGAAGGATGCCTTGCCAGGCTGGTATGGCATAGACAGCCGCGACTGCGATCACCGAGCAGCCATCGATCCGTTTGCCAATCCGTACAATACGGATTGCGAAAAAATTAAGACGTTCAATAAAGTTCATGCTGCGGAAAGACAGGCGCAAAACGCCGAAACCAAGAATGCGCCATATGCGCAAACACAAGAATCCGATAATGCCGATTCAATAAATAAAACTTTGGACGAAAGAATCAATTATCAGACTCCGGTCAGGCCAAAGGTAAAGACCCACGAACTTGAATATATTCTTATGCCGAGCGCTGAGAAGGTTAAGCAAGACAAAACTTTGTATGCGCACACGGCAAATATTTTTATAAATGAAACGAATCCCGAATGCGCCAGAGCTTTGATGCAAAAACATGGGGAGAGGTATGTCTGGGTAAATCCACCTGCCTGGGTACTTACGACTGATGAACTAGACTATGTGTATGCGTTGCCGTTTAAAAGAGTTCCTCATCCAAGTTACGGAGATGCACAAATTCCCGCATATGAAATGATCAAGACGTCAGTCTCTATCATGCGCGGCTGTTTCGGGGGATGCAGCTTCTGTTCAATAGTGGCTCACGAAGGCAAGAGAATTCAGAGCAGATCCGAAGATTCAATATTATTTGAACTTGAAGAAATCAAAGAGAAAACGCCGGGATTTACCGGAATTATTTCTGACTTGGGCGGACCGTCAGCCAATATGTACAAATTAGGATGCAAAAACGAAAATGCCAGAAAGATCTGCCGCAAGTCTTCGTGCCTGTATCCTGAACCATGCGTTAATTTGGAAACCAATCACGAACAACTGATACAGCTTTACAGAAAAGCCAGGGAGCTTCCGTTCATAAAAAAAATATTGATCGCATCCGGCGTGCGCATCGACTTGGCTTTATTGGACAAAAGATATATCAAAGAACTTGTCATGCATCATGTCGGCGGATATCTGAAGATAGCACCCGAGCATACCGAATCCGAAGTTTTGACGTATATGCTGAAGCCAGGAACCAGTATTTATTACGAGTTTAAAGAATTATTTGACAGCTACAGCGCGACTGCCGGAAAGACTCAATATATTATTCCTTACTTTATGGCTTCCCATCCGGGTTCAACAATGTTGTCTATGGTCAAATTGGCCGCCTGGCTGAAGCAAAATAATTTTAGAGTAGATCAAGTACAAAACTTTTATCCGACTCCCATGGCAGGAGCCAGCGCGATGTACTACACGGGTTTCAACCCGTATAAGCCTATAACTTCAAAATCCGTTCCTGACGTTTTTGCTGCCAAGGGTGAAATAGCGCGAAGAACGCAAAAAGCTATTTTAAGATATCACGACAAAATTAACTTTAAGCTGATAAGAGAAGTTCTGCGGGAATTGAATCTCGAGCATTTGATAGGACGAACCAAGGATTGCCTGGTGCCACCTGCAGACAGAAGCGAACAAGGTTATTCGGCCAATAGCGGACACAAAGATAATTTTACAAACAAACGCGGCAACCAAGACAGAAACAGCGCCAATAGAAAATTTAATGGCTTGGACAAAAACGCAAATAACAATAGAAACGGCTTTGCCAAGAAAGCGACAAATACAAAGGGCAAGCCCAAAATTCGCAAATAAGAAAACGAACAATTGAAAAAAAATCGCTCTACGTTTGCATAGATGAGAGTGTCGCGAAGAGCCATATAATTATTTTTTTGTCGGATCGACTGACGCGATTTTGACCGTGAACCGCATGTCGGATTTTTTGTCGCATACGGGACCGGACGAGAGTCGTCAGACCGGATCGTCTATTCAAGCTTTTCGATGAGACACCCGTGCGTCTTGGTTTTCCTGTCATAGTTGATGCCGACAAGAATCACGTCGTTCGGATAATCTCCGTCACGGTATCTTGCGAAATATTCTTTTTCTTTTATCTGCTCCATGGCT